>DATISK010000001.1:0-13070 GCA_035581545.1 Ornithinimicrobium sp.
TCGAGCGCTCGCGCACCGCGGACTCCATCACCGCGCGGACGTCCTTGACCCCGGCCGTCACCGCGGACAGCTCGACGAAGGTGCGCTCGGCAGCCGTCGCGACCAGGTGCGCCAGGGTGGTCTTCCCCGTGCCCGGAGGGCCCCAGAGGATGGCGGACAGGGGCCCGGCGGCGCCCGCCTGCCCCTCGATGAGGCGCCGCATCGGCGAACCGGGCCGGAGCACGTCCTGCTGCCCGGCCACCTCCTCGAGCGTGCGCGGCCGCATGCGCACCGCGAGCGGGGGCCGCAGGTCACCCTCGGCCGAGGTCCCGTCGGCGCCCGTGGCTACGCTGAACAGGTCTGATCCACCACTCGACACCCTGGTGAGGCTACCCGTGCCCGGCTCGCACCGCCCTCCCCGCCGTCCCGTCCTGGCCGCGCTGGGCCGTTCGACGGTCCGGCACCGCTGGTGGTACCTGGTGACCTGGGCGGTGCTCGTGGGCGCCGCCTTCGTCACCGCCCTGGGACTGGGCCCAGGACCGGGCCTGTTCGACCGGCTGACCTCGGGGGCGATCGAGGCACCCGGGGCGGCCCAGGTCGTCCAGGACGTGACGTCGGCGGACGAGGACGGGCCGACGCTCATCGGGTCCGTCTCCGGCGCCGACCTGCAGGACCCCGCCCTCGTGGCCGCGGTGGCCGCCTTCGCCGAGGACGCCGGCACGGTCGAGGGGGTGGCCGGTGTCGTCGCCCCCGTGCTGCACCCGGAGTGGCCGGCCGCCCCCGAGGCCCTCGTCGCCGTCCAGGACCAGGACCCCTCCACCGGCGCCTTCCTGCTCACGGTCGAGCTGCGGCCGGAGGTCTCCTTCCCCCAGGCCCGGGACGTCGTGGCCGGGCTGGACACCGCCTACGGACGGACCCTGGCGGAGCACACCGACGCCGTGGACTGGGGAGGCGTCCCCCTGCTGGTGGACGACATCACCGACCAGATCCAGGTCGACCTGCAGCGCGGAGAGGGCATCGCCCTGCCCATCTCGCTCGTGGTGATGGTGGTCGTCTTCGGCGGCGTCCTGGCGGCCCTCATGCCGGTCCTCGGCGCGGTGGCCAGCATCGGCGGCGGGCTGGCGATCCTCCTCGGCTTCTCCTACCTCATCGATCTCGACGCCACCGTCGTCAACATCGTCACCGTCATGGGGCTGGCCCTGTGCATCGACTACGGACTGCTGCTGGTGTCCCGCTTCCGGGAGGAGGTGGAGTCGGTGGCCCCCGGTGTCGCGCACCGGGACCTGTCCCAGGACCAGGTCGAGGCCGCGGTGGTGGGGGCCCTCACCACCGCCGGGCGGACGGTGCTGTTCTCCGGGCTCATCGTGGGGATCTCCCTCTCGGGGCTGGTGCTCTTCGAGGCGCCGATCATGCGGGCGATCGGGGCCGCCGGGGTGGCGGTCGTGGTGGTCGCCCTGCTCGTGGCGCTCACCCTCGTCCCTGCCCTCGCCGCGACCTGGGCCCGACGGCTGGGCCACCGCAGGGGCGCCGGCGCCACCACCGACGACGGCGTGTTCAGCCGGCTGGCGGCAGGCGTGCAGCGGCGACCGGTGACCACCGTGGTGGCCAGCACCGCCGTCCTCCTCGCGCTGGCCTGGCCGGCCCTCGGGCTGCGGCTGACCTCCTCGGGGACCGACCTGCTGCCGCCGGGGGCGGACCAGCGCGTCTTCTTCGAGCAGCTGGAGCAGGACTACCCGCTCGTCGCCGCCCCCGACGTCGTGGCCCTGGTCCAGGGGCCCGAGGGCCGGGTCCGTTCCTGGGCGGAGGAGGCCACGGACCTGCCCGGGGTCCTGTCCGTCGACCCCCCGGAGGATCTGGGTGCGTGGCCGCAGGACGTGCCGCTGGCCGACGGCGCCGCCCCCGACGAAGCGCTCTGGCTCGTCGGGGTCAGGGTCGGCGAGGGGCCGCTCGGGGACCCCGCCCGCGACGTGGTCACCGCTCTGCGGGCGGCCGCTCCCCCGCCCGACGGCGCGGTGTGGGTCGGGGGTCAGGCCGCCTCGCTGGCCGACTTCGTCGACTCCGTCTGGGACCGGGCGGGGTGGGCCGCGGGCTGGATCGCCGGTGCCACCGTGGTGCTGCTCTTCCTGCTCAGCGGCTCGGTGGTCATCCCCCTCAAGGCCATCGTGCTCAACGTGGTCTCCCTGGGGGCGAGCCTGGGGCTCACGGTGCTGGTCTTCCAGCACGGATACCTCGAGGGGCTGCTGGGCTTCGAGTCGGTGGGCGCCCTGGAGTCGGTCATCCCCCTCCTCGTGCTCGCCTTCGGCTTCGGGCTGTCGATGGACTACGAGGTGTTCCTGCTGTCCCGGGTCATCGAGCTGCACGAGCAGGGGCACGACGACGACACCGCGGTCCGGCTGGGCGTGCAGCGATCGGGCCGCATCATCACCTCCGCGGCGGTCATCATGATCGTCGTCTTCTCCGGCTTCGCCGCCGGGCACATGCTCGCCATCAAGCAGACGGGGTTCGCCCTGGCCGCCGCGGTGCTCGTCGACGCCACCCTCGTGCGGATGCTCGTGGTCCCGGCGACGATGACGCTGCTCGGGCGGTGGAACTGGTGGGCCCCCGCGTGGCTGCGCCGCGTGCACGCCGCGGTGGGGGTCTCCGAGCACGCCCCGGCGTCGAGGGTATGAGGTGCGCCGCGTCCGCTCGCACGCGGAGCTGCTCGAGCTCTCCGGTGGCGACCCGTGGGTCCGGTGGGCCCTGGACCCAGCCCTGCCCGGGGAGGCCTGGGTGCACGGACCGGTCGCCCTCGTGGAACGGCTGGGCGGACGGCGCGGGTTCTGGGTCGCGCCCCTCACCGCGGCGACCGGTGCGGACGCCGATGCCGTCCGGGCGGCGCTGGTCGCACTGAGGGACGGGGACCACCTCCGCCGGCTGCGCAGCAGCTCGGTCTCGGTGGTGCGCCCCCATGCCTCCGTGGCGCACGAGGTGCTCGACCTGGGCCCGGGCGGCGACTGGGACTGGATGTGGTCGACCTCCTCCCCTCCGGCCGACTCCCGCGAGAGCGAGCTGGAGGTGCTGGACGACGGGCGGGACGCCGAGGAGCTGTCCTCCTTCGCGCGGGTGCACAACCCCCGGGTGTGGACCGAGATCGGGACCGGGCGGGTGGTCCGCTGGGTCGGGCGCCGGGACGCCGCGGGGCGGTTGACCGCGGTCGGTGGCGCCGAACGGGAGGCCGGCGGCGTGCCCCACCTCGCCGGCATCGTCACCGCCACCGACCTGCGGGGACGGGGCTGGGGGACCGTGGTGACGGCGGCCCTGACCCGGTGGGCGCTGCAGGAGCACGGGGTCTGCACGCTGGGCGTCTTCGCCGACAACCGCACCGCGCTGCGGGTCTACCGGCGGCTGGGCTACCGCACCGCCCGCGCCTGGCACAGCCGCCGGCTGGCCCAAGGGTGACGTCCGTCCCCACCGATCCGGGACCTTTGGCCCTACTACGGACCGTAGGAATCAGGTCAGGATAGGGGCGTGCCCTTCCCCAGGGCGCACCGCCGGCCGGTCCGGCGGAACATCACGATCCGGGCCCTGCCCGGAGGAGGTTCTTCGGCATGGCACAACGTCTTCGTCTCGTCGGGATCATGCTCATGGTCTTCGGTCTGGTCTTCCTGATCGGCTCCGGCGTCGCCTTCAAGATGTACCAGGACGGCAGGCACTCCCTGCAGAGCTTCAGCGAGGTCCAGGGCGTCGAGCTGTCCTACAACGAGGAGGGCCAGCTGGTCGACCGCGGCACCACCGAGGAGGCCGACGCGATCATGGCCATGCTCGAGGACGAGTGGGGCTACCCCGTCTCCGGTCGTGAGATGAACGCGGACGACCCGCTCGTCAACACCGCCAGCGAGTACATGTTCCAGATGGCCACCGTCGTGCACCACGTCATCAGCGGCACCACCGAGGTCACGCTGACCGAGGAGCAGCTCGTCGACGCCGAGGGCAACGCCCTCACCGAGCTGCAGGTCGGCGAGGAGACCATGGCGGTCCCCGACCCGTTCCCGGCCGAGGGCTGGACCGTCGAGTACCCCAACGGCGGCAAGTACTGGAACGACTTCGACCGCACCAACCCGGCCGACGCCGCCGCCCGCGGCGACATCTGGACCGGCACCGTCCACGGCCTCGTCGGCGAGCTCGGCGTGGGCACCGTGACCGCCTCGGCGCTGAAGCTGGCCCTGGGCATGACCGCTCTCATCGCGGGCCTGGGTGTCATCAACCTCCTCACCGGAGCCGGCCTCTTCTGGGCCGCCGGCGCCCGTCGCGACGCCGTCGACCAGCCGGTCGTCGACGCGGACGACCGCCGGGTCCTCGTGGACCAGAACGCCTGAGTCCGACCCGAAGGCCCCGCCCCCGGACCCAGGGGGACGGGGCCTTCGTCGTCGCCCGCTCAGGGAGCCAGCGAGGGCACCGGCAGCCCCATGGACCGCAGGACCCGACGGGCCGCGTGCAGACCGGACATGCCGTGCACGCCCGGGCCCGGGGGGGTGGAGGCCGAGCAGAGCCAGACGCCCGGTGCCACGGCATACGGGTCCCACCGGGAGGTGGGTCGGGACACCATGTGCCACAACGAGATCGCGCCGCCGGAGAGGTCCCCGTCCGGATAGGCCGCGTTGTGCTCGGACATGCGGGAGGCTGGCGTCACCACGCAGTCCACGACGAGGTCGCGGAAACCGGGGGCGAACCGCTCCAGCTGCGCCTCCGCCTCGGGCCGCACGTCCCTCGTGGAACCCCGGGGGACGTGCGCGTAGGCCCAGACCGGCCGGAGCCCGGACCGCCCCAGCCGCCCGGGGTCGAGCGGGACGGGGTCGCTGAGCAGCATCATGGGGCGCTCGGCGTGCCGCCCCGCGGCCACCTCCGCCTCGGCCCTGCGCATGTCCCGCACGTCCCCGCACAGGTGGACCGTCCCGGCCCGGGCGACCTCAGGGTGGGACCACGGCACCGGCCCGGAGAGCACGAAGTCGAGCTTGCACACGCCGGCACCGACGGGGAGCGAGCGCAGCCGGGAGCGGTAGGGCTCGGCCAGCAGGTCGGCGGCGACCCGGGCGTGGGTGTCGAGGAGGGTGGCGCGGGCGGGGGGCAGGTCCGCACCGGCGCGCACCGGATGGCCGGTGACGACCTCTCCCCCGTGGGCCCGCAGGTCCGCCAGGAGCGCCTCGGTGATCCGGCCGATGCCCCCGCGCACGAGCGGCCAGCCGGTCGGCCCGTGGGCCAGCGCCCCGAGGTAGGCAGCCGTGCCCGCAGCCGCCGGCGAGGGGATGCGGGTGATCGTGTGCGCCGCCACCCCGGTGATCAGCGCCGGCGCCTCGTCCGTGCGCCACCACCGCTCGCCCCCCGGGCCCGAGAGGACGGCGAGGGCCTGGAGGAAGGCGGCCGCGGCGGCCGGGGTGCGGCTCCCGGACCAGGGGACCGACCGCTTGTCGGACAGGGCGATCCCGGCCACCTCCTGGCGCCACCGGACCAGCGGACCCACGAGCCGACGCCACGCTCCCGCGTCGGCACCCAGGCCCTCCGCGGTCCGCTCGAGGTCGCGCCAGGCGATCCCGGCCCGGCCACCGTCCAGCGGCTGGGCGTAGGAGGCCTCCGGCACGAGGAGCTCCACCCCGCGGGCCGCCAGGTCGAACTCCTCGAAGAACGGCGATCCCGGAGCGGCGGCCGGCACGGCCGCGCACACGTCCTGCACCAGGCCCTCCCCGGGGGGTACGTGCGGACCCTCCAGCGGCATCGTCCGCACGCCCCCACCGGGGGTGGGCTGGCCCTCCAGGACGGTGACCTGCAGGCCGGCCCGGGCCAGGGTGACGGCGGCCGCGAGGCCGTTGGGGCCCGAGCCGACCACGAGGGCGTCGACGGCTCGGCGGGTCATCACCCCACGCTAGCGGCACTCTCCTCGTCCGGCTCGGGGACGGCGTCGATCCCCGCCTCGGCGCGCTGCTCCGGGGTGATCGGGGCCGGGGCCTCGGTCAGCGGGTCGAACCCGCCCCCGGTCTTGGGGAAGGCGATGACGTCGCGGATCGAGTCGGTGCCGGCGAGCAGGGCCACGATCCGGTCCCAGCCGAAGGCGATGCCGCCGTGCGGCGGCGCACCGTACTTGAACGCCTCCAGCAGGAAGCCGAACTTCTCCTGGGCCTGCTCCGCCGACAGGCCCATGATCGCAAAGACCCGCTCCTGCAGGTCCCGGCGGTGGATACGGATCGACCCGCCCCCGATCTCGTTGCCGTTGCAGACGAGGTCGTAGGCGTAGGCCAGCGCAGCACCGGGGTCCTGCTCGAGGGAGTCGAGGAACTCGGCCTTGGGCGAGGTGAACGCGTGGTGCACGGCCGTCCAGGCCCCGGAGCCCACGGCCACGTCGCCCGCCTCGACGGCCTCGCCCGCCGGCTCGAACAACGGGGCGTCGACGACCCACAGGAAGCTCCACGCGGACTCGTCGACGAGGCCGACCCGACGGCCGATCTCGAGCCGGGCGGCCCCGAGCAGGGCGCGGGCCGACCTGGTCGGACCCGCGGCGAAGAACACCGCGTCTCCGGGGGCGGCTCCGACGTGCGCGGGGAGCCCCGCCCGCTCATCCTCCGAGAGGTTCTTGGCCACCGGTCCCCCCAGCTCACCGTCCTCGCCGACGGTGACGTAGGCCAGACCCCTGGCGCCGCGCTGCTTGGCCCACTCCTGCCAGGCGTCGAACTGCCGTCGCGGCTGGGATCCACCACCGGGCATGACGACGGCGCCCACGTGCTCGGCCTGGAACACCCGGAACGGGGTGTCGGCGAAGAACGCGGTGCAGTCGGTCAGCTCGAGGTCGAAGCGCAGGTCCGGCTTGTCGGTGCCGTAGCGGGCCATCGCCTCGGCGTAGGTCATCCGGGGGAAGGGGGTCTGCAGCTCCACCCCCCGGACCGCCCAGACGGCCCGGGCGACGGCCTCACCGAGCTCGATGACGTCGTCCTGGTCCACGAAGCTCATCTCGACGTCGAGCTGGGTGAACTCGGGCTGACGGTCGGCACGGAAGTCCTCGTCGCGGTAGCACCGGGCGATCTGGTAGTAGCGCTCCATGCCGGCGACCATGAGCAGCTGCTTGAACAGCTGGGGGCTCTGCGGCAGGGCGTACCAGCTGCCCGGCTGCAGGCGGGCCGGCACCAGGAAGTCGCGTGCGCCCTCGGGGGTGGACCGGGTGAGGGTCGGGGTCTCGATCTCGACGAAGTCGCGCTCGGCGAGCAGGGTGCGGGCCGCCGCGTTGACCTTGGAGCGCAGCCGGAGGTTGTTGCCCGCCGAGCTGGCACCGGGCCGGCGCAGGTCGAGGTAGCGGTGCCGCAGCCGGGCCTCCTCCCCGACGCCCACCCGCTCGTCGATCTGGAACGGCAGCGGGGCCGACTCGCTGAGCACCTCGATGCCGGTGGCGACGACGTCGATCGCCCCGGTGGGCAGGTCGGGGTTGACGTCCTTGTCCGCGCGGGCGGTCACCTCGCCCGTCACCTTGACGCAGTACTCGCTGCGCAGGTCGTGGGCGGTGCCGGTGAGGACCTCGTCGCGCGCCACGACCTGCACGACGCCGCTGGCGTCCCGCAGGTCGACGAAGGCCACGCCTCCGTGGTCGCGACGACGGGCCACCCAACCGGTGAGGGTGACCGTGGTGCCGACGTGCTGGGCGCGCAGGGTGCCGGCCTCGTGGGTGCGAAGCATGATGTCTCCTCTCGGGTCGTGTCCCGGAGGGGCGGGCGCCCGTCCGGGAGGCAGCCCGCAGAGGTGTGGGCGGGGGCCAGGTCGCGGTGCCACCACACCTTCGCCGAGGGATCCTCGGCCTCTCGTCGGTCCGCCGGACGCGCGGTGCGCGGGTCGGGAGCCCCGAGGGCCCCGGGCGGGTCGTCACTCCGCCCCCGCGTACGAGGAGTCAGTGTAACCGGGCGGCGAGGGCCAGGACGCTGACGATCATCGGCCCGTTGCGCACCTGGCCGTCCAGCACGGCGGCCACGGCTGCGGCCAGCGGGACCCAGCCCGTCGGCATACCCGCCTCCTCGTGCTGGCGCTCGTGCCGGTCGTCCTGCGGCACCTCGGAGAGCCCGGTCGCCACGAAGACGGTGATGACCTCGCCCAGGCTGCCCGGGGACGGGGTGAAGGAGAGGAGCTCCTCCCAGTGCTCGGCCCGCAGGTCGACCTCCTCGGCCAGCTCGCGGCGGGCGGCCTCCAGGGGGACCTCCCCCTCCACGTCGAGGAGCCCGGCGGGCAGCTCCCAGTCCTCGGCACCGACGGCGTGGCGGTACTGACGGATCACGAGCACCTCCGGCTCTCCGCGGTCCTCCCGGACGGCGAGCACGACGACGGCACCGTCGTGCTCGACGTGGTCGCGGGTGACGACGGTGCCCTCACCCAGGTCGACCTCGTCGCGCCGGACGTCCCAGACCTTGCCGGCGAAGGGGACGTCGGTGGAGACCACGCTGCGACGTCCGGGCAAGTCGTGCAGGTCGGCCGCACTGAGGCGGGGGGCGTCCAGGCTCATGCGCCTACGGTAGGCGGTACGCCGCCCGCCGGGTCACTCCGGCAGCTCGTGCTGGTGGTGACGCCCCTCGACCTCGACGAGACGCTGGGCGCGCTGCTGGTCCAGGGCTGCGGCCACGAGACCCGCGAACAGCGGGTGGGCGTGGTCGGGGCGGGACTTGAACTCCGGGTGCGCCTGCGTCGAGACGTAGTAGGGGTGCACGTCGGCAGGCAGCTCGACGAACTCGACCAGACGCCCGTCCGGAGACGTCCCGCTGATGACCAGGCCCGACCCGGTGAGCCGGTCGCGGTAGGCGTTGTTCACCTCGTAGCGGTGCCGGTGCCGCTCGGTGACCTCGGTGCTGCCGTAGGCCCCGGCGGCGACCGAGCCCTCCTGCAGGGCGGCCGGGTAGGAACCCAGGCGCATCGTCCCGCCGAGGTCTCCGGCGCCCTCGACGAAGGACTTCTGCTCCTCCATCGTGGCGATCACCGGCTCGGCGGTCCCCGGGTCGAACTCGGTGGAGCTGGCCCCCTCGATCCCGGCCACGTTCCGCGCGTGCTCGATGACCATGGCCTGCAGCCCCAGGCAGATGCCCAGCGTGGGCACCCCTCGCTCCCGCGCCCAGCGCAGCGCCCCGATCTTGCCCTCGATGCCCCGGACCCCGAACCCGCCGGGCACGAGGATGGCGTCGACACCGCCCAGCGCCGTGCTGGCGCCGGCGTCGGTGCGGCACTCGTCGGAGGCGACCCAGCGGATGTCGACCTTGGCGTCGTGCCGGAAGCCACCGGCGCGCAGCGCCTCGGTGACCGACAGGTAGGCGTCGGGCAGGTCCACGTACTTGCCCACGAGGGCGATCTCGATCCGGTGCTCGGGCTCGTGCACCCGCTCGAGCAGGGCGTCCCAGGCCGACCAGTCGACGTCCTTGAACGGCATCCCGAGGTGGCGCACGACGTAGGCGTCCAGCATCTCGGCGTGCAGCACCCTGGGGATGTCGTAGATGCTCGGGGCGTCGATGCAGGCCGCGACGCCGTCGTTCTCCACGTCGCACATCAGCGAGATCTTGCGCTTGATCCCCTCGGGGATGGCGCGGTCGGCCCGCAGCACGAGGGCGTCGGGGGTGATGCCGACCTGCCGCAGGGCCGCCACCGAGTGCTGGGTGGGCTTGGTCTTCAGCTCGCCGCTGGGTGCCAGGTAGGGCACGAGCGAGACGTGCAGGAAGAAGCAGTTGGCCCGGCCGATGTCGTGCCGGACCTGGCGGGCGGCCTCCAGGAACGGCAGCGACTCGATGTCGCCGACGGTGCCGCCGATCTCGGTGATGATGATGTCCGGGCGGTCCGCGTCGTCACCGTCGGCCGCCGCCCGCATCCGCGCCTTGATCTCGTTGGTCACGTGCGGGATGACCTGGACGGTGTCGCCGAGGTACTCCCCGCGCCGCTCCCGCGCGATCACGTCGTTGTAGACCTGCCCGGTGGTCACGTTGGACCGGCCCGAGAGGTTGGTGTTGAGGAACCGCTCGTAGTGCCCGATGTCCAGGTCGCACTCGGCACCGTCCTCGGTGACGAAGACCTCGCCGTGCTGGAAGGGGTTCATCGTCCCCGGATCGACGTTGATGTAGGGGTCCAGCTTCTGCATCGTCACCCGCAGCCCGCGCGAGCGGAGCAGGAACCCCAGGCTGGAGGCCGTCAGACCCTTCCCCAGCGAGGAGGCCACGCCCCCGGTCACAAAGATGTGCTTCGTCGTCTCCGCCACGGGCTGCCAGTCTACGTCACTGCCCGACCGGCACCGGCCGGGGGGCCCGGCGCGGCGCCGGCCACCCGACGGTATGCCGCGACCGCTGCGGCGAGCGCGTCGGTCTCGGTGGGCAGCCCGGCGGCCCGGGCGGCGGCCCGGTGGCGCAGCGACGTCAGGGCCTCACGGTCGCCCACCAGGCCCCGGACCGCGTCCGCGAGCGCGGCCCCGACCTGCTCGTCGTCCCCGTCCGGCACGAGGACCGCCGCGTCCCCGACGACCAGCCCCGTCCCGCCCACGTCCGTGGCCACCACGGCGGCTCCCTGGTGGAGGGCCTCCTGGAGCCACACGGGCTGCCCCTCCCAGCGGGCGGCCGAGAGGACGACGTCGGCGCCGCGCAGCAGGAGGGGGACGTCGTCGCGGTGGCCCAGCAGGTGCAGGTCGTCACGGCCCGTCGCCGCGCCCGCGAGGCGTCCACGCTCCGGTCCCTCCCCCGCGACCACGAGGTGGACCGAGGACCGCCCCGTGGCCGCCCCGTTGAGCCGCTCCAGCGCGGCCACGGCGCGGGAGAGTCCCTTCTGCGGCGCCAGGCGCCCGACGACCAGCACGACCGTCGCAGCGGCGTCGAGGCCGACGGTGCTGCGCAGGTGGAGCCGGGCCGCCCGACGGTCGGTCGCTGCGGACTCCGGGGCCGGCACGACCGCGAGATCCACGCCCCTCGCCCCGGCAGCCCGTGCCCGGCGGGCCAGGTCCGGCGACACGGCCAGGACCAGGTCGGCGCGGAGGGCGACGAGACGCTCCATCCCGGCGTAGACCAGCCGCCCGGAGCGCTTCCCGGGCGGTGCGTTGTGCGTCGTCACCACCAGCGGGGCTCTGGTTCCGAGCGCGAGGGAGCACAGGGCGCCGGCGCGGAGCCCGTGCGCGTGCACGACGTCGGCGCCGATACCGGCCAGCCGCAGGCGGCGGACGGCCCGGGCGTCCCGGACCGGGTGGGGTGCGGACCCGACGGGCAGGGGGACCACCCGTGCGTGCTCGTGCAGGGCGAAGCGGTCCGCGACCTCCTGCGGGCAGGCGACGACCACCTGGTGGCCGCGGGCCGCCAGGCCCGCGGCCAGCATCTGCACGTGCCGGCCGATCCCCCCGGTGACCAGGGCGGTCGTCAGGAGCACCCGCAGCGGACGATCGGGCGTGCTCACCGGTCACCACCCCCGGGCCCCGCTCCCCCGGCCACCCCTCCCCCGCGCGACCGGACCCGGCGGAGGCCCTCGGCGACCGTCCCGGGGTCCGCGACGCGCAGGCCCACCACCGCACCGGTCAGCACGGCCGCGCCGACGAGCACGGCGCGGCCGAGGGTCGAGGACCACCCGCCGGCGGGGTCCCCCAGGACGATCTCCAGCAGCAGCACCACCGGGACCGCCCCGAGGAGCACCCCGAGCCCGGCGCGCAGGGTCCCGGTGGTGGCGTCCCGGCCCCAGGCGCGTCGAAGCGCGCGGACCAGGAGCAGCCCCGCCACGGACATCCCGAGGGAGGACCCGGTCGCCAGCAGCGCCAGCGTGGCACCGACGGACGCGTCGGCCGGGGCCAGCAGCCGGGGGAGCAGGCCGGCGACCGCCCAGCCCACGGCCGCGGCCGCGGCCGCCCGCAACGGCGAGCCGTGCGCGTAGAGGGCCCGGGTGGCCACGGCCAGCACGGCATACCCCAGCAGCCCCGGCGCCAGCAGCCCGAGGGTGGGCGGCAGGGCGGCGAGGGTCTCGGCGCCCGGGCCGTCGGCCCCGGCGTCCAGGAGCACGAACGCCCGCCCGACCTCCCGGCGCAGCGCGACGAGGACGGCCGCGGCCAGGACCGCGGCGGCGACCACGCCTGCGAGGGTCTGGCGCAGCACGGCACCCGCCCGGGCGCGGTCGCCGCTGAAGCGGGGGAAGCTGACCGTGGCCAGGGGCACGACGAGCACCGCGTAGGGCAGCAGGTAGGCAGTCTGCGCGTAGGTCCAGACGTTGATGGCGGCGACACCGCTGGCCGCGTTGCTCAGCAGCAGGACCACGACGGTCGTCGTCTGCTGGGCCAGGACGACCGCGACCCCCGCCAGCACGAGCAGCCCCACCCGTGCTCCGGTCCCCTCGGGGAAGCGCCACGTCGGCCGCCAGCGCAGGTCGAGGCGGGCCGCCGGCCCCAGGACGGGGAGGACCAGGGCGACGACGCCGAGGGTGGTCCCGCCCGCCAGCAGCCACAGCGCGGACGCGGGAAGGTCCCCCACGGGTCCGGTGGGGTCGTGCAGGGCGCCGAAGGCGAGGTAGACGGTGATGACGACCAGGCTGGAGACCAACGGTGCGGTCGCCGCCGCCAGGAACCGGCCGTGGGCGTGCAGCACCCCCGTGAGCACGATGCCCACGCCGTAGAGGAGGACCTGCGGGGCGAACAGCAGGAGCATCAGGCGGCCTGCGGCACGCGCCTCCTCCGGCGGGCAGCCGTCGGGACTGCCCAGCAACCACCCGGTCAGCGGCCCGGCTGCGAGGGCCACGACGACGGCGAGCGGGAGCAGCACGGTGATGGTCCAGGTCAGCAGCGCGGACGCGGTCCGGCCGGCCAGGTCCGTGCGACCGCGGTGCAGGTGTCCGGCGACCAGGGGGACGGCCACCGCGGCGAGCGCACCGCCCGCCGCGACCTCGAAGAGCACGGTGGGCCCCTGGTTGGCCGTGCCGTAGAGCTGGCCCACGCAGGTCGCACCGACCGCGTGCGAGAAGACGCCCCAGCGGACCAGGCCCACGGCACGGGCGAGGAGGGTGAGGCCCGCGACCAGACCGGCGGCGGCCAGCAGGCTCCCGCCGGCCGCCCCCCTGGGGGCGGTCACCACGGGCGGCCCCACCGGTCCAGCTCGCGC
>DATISK010000002.1:0-4003 GCA_035581545.1 Ornithinimicrobium sp.
GAGGAGCACCTGCACACGGTCCCCGCACCCGACGAGGTGCCCCTGGCCCGGGGGCTGGGGCGGCACGCGCACGAGGGCCGCTACGTCGCGGTCGACCTCGCGGAGGCCCCGGTGACGGTGGCCAACCTCTACCTGCCCAAGGGCGGCCTGCCGGCCCACCTGCAGGTGCCCGCCCGGATGCGGGAGGCACCGGACGGCGGCGCGCGCTACGAGCGCAAGATGCGGTTCATGGCGGCGTTCGCCCGGCAGCTGACCCGGAGCCGGCGGGCGGCGACGGCCCGCGGGCGGGACCTCCTCCTCCTGGGCGACCTCAACGTGGCGCACACCCGGCACGACGTCGCCGCGTGGCGGCGGGCCCGGACCTCCGAGGGCTTCCTGCCGGAGGAGCGTGCGTGGATGGACGACCTGCTCTCGCCCCGGACGCTGGTCGACGTGGTGCGCTCGCTGCACCCGGGCGTGGACGGGCCCTATTCGTGGTGGAGCTGGCTGGGCGGCGCCTTCGAACGGGACGCGGGCTGGCGGATCGACCACCACCTGGCCACGCCCGGGTTGGCCAGGACGGCGGTCTCGGCGGTGGTGGACCGGGAGCACCACGGGGTGCGGCTGTCCGACCACTCTCCCGTCGTCGTGGACTACGAGATCTGAGCCGGCCGGTCAGGCCGGGGCGTGACCCGGCCGCAGCGCCCAGAAGGCCACCGCCGAGGCGGCAGCCACGTTGAGGCTGTCCACGCCTCCGCCCATGGGGATGCGCACGACCACGTCGGCGGCCTCCACGGTCCTGCCGGACAGGCCGTCGCCCTCGGTCCCCAGGACCAGGGCCAGTCGCTCCGGTGGGTCGGCGGCGAGCTGGTCGAGGGTCACCGCGGTGTCGGCGAGCGCCAGGGCGGCGACGGTGAAGCCGGCCTCCTGGAGGGTGGCCACACCACCGGGCCAGGGCTCGACCCGCGTCCACGGCACCTGGAAGACGGTGCCCATCGACACCCTCACGGAGCGCCGGTAGAGCGGGTCGGCGCAGCGGGGGGTGACCAGGACGGCGTCCACGCCCAGGGCCGCCGCGGAGCGGAAGGCCGCCCCGACGTTGGTGTGGTCGACCACGTCCTCGAGCACGGCCACACGGCGGGCGCCGGCCAGGACCTCCTCCAGGGCGGGGAGCTGGGGACGGTGCATCGCGGCGATCGCACCGCGGTGCAGGTGGAAGCCGGTCATCTCCTGCACGACCGCGGGGCTGGCCACGTAGACGGGGGTGCCGTCGGCGGTGGCGGGTCCGACGAGGTGGGCCAGGTCCTGCACCCACCGGGGGGTGAGCAGCAACGAGCGCATCCGGTGGCCGGCGTCCAGGGCGCGGCCGATCACCTTGTCCGACTCGGCCAGGTAGAGACCCTCGGCCGGCTCGAGCACCCGCCGCAGGGCCACGTCGGTCAGGTGCAGGTAGTCCCGCACCCGCGGGTCGTCGGGCCGCTCGATCCACGTGGCTCCCGGAGGCAGCGGAGGGGGCTGCGCGTCCGTCATCAGGTCAGCAGCAGGTTGACGATGGCCACCGACCCGATGACCACGATGACCGCGCGCAGGAGGGCCGGCGGCATGGACCGGCCGACGCGGGCGCCGAGCACCCCGCCGACGAGCGAACCGATGCTGATGAGCAGGACGATCGTCCAGTTCACCGTGCCGGGGGCCACGACGAGGAAGACCAGGGCGGCCACGAGGTTGACGATCATGCCCAGGACGTTCTTGATCCCGTTGATCTGCTGCAGGCCCAGCGGGAGCAGGATGCTCATGATCCCCAGGAGCAGCACCCCCTGGGCGGCGCCGAAGTAACCGCCGTACATGCCGGCGACGAGGATCCCGAGCAGCAGCGCGACCCAGCGGCCCGGCGTGATCGTCTCGGCGTGGTGCCGGGCTGCCCACGCGGACAGGCGCGGGCCGAGCACGACGAGCAGCAGGGCCAGGAAGATCAGGGCGGGGACGATCGCCTCGAACGCGGCGGCGGGCAGCACGAGCAGCAGCAGCGCCCCCATGACCGAGCCGGCGAGGGAGGCCGGGGCCAGCCGGCGCAGCATCGGCCCCAGCGTGCGCAGCTCGTGCCGGTATCCCCAGGCCCCGGTGATGCCGCCGGGGACCAGACCGAGGCTGTTGGAGATGTTGGCCGAGACCGGGGGGTAGCCGAAGAACAGCAGGGTCGGGAAGGTCACGAGGGTGCCGGACCCCACGATGGTGTTGATCGTGCCCGCTGCCAGACCGGCCAGGATGATGGCGACGATCTCCCAGACGCTCACCGGGCGGTCGGCTCCGCGGGGGACGGGAGCTGTCCGTGGAGGGTCGAGGGGGGCTGCTCGGCGCGGGCCGCCCAGCGCTCCCCGTGCCGGTCGACGACCAGGGGGATCCCGAAGGTCGCCGAGAGGTGCTCGGCGGTGAGCGTCACCTCGATCGGCCCGGCCGCCACGACCTCGCCGTCGCGCAGCATCAGGATGTCGGTGAAGCCCGGGGGGATCTCCTCCACGTGGTGGGTCACCAGCACCATCGCCGGGGCCTCCAGGTCCTGGGCGAGCAGGCTGAGCCGTCCGACGAGGTCCTCCCTGCCCCGCAGGTCCAGCCCCGCCGCCGGCTCGTCGAGGAGCATCAGCTCGGGGTCGGTCATGAGGGCCCGGGCGATCTGCACGCGCTTGCGCTCCCCCTCGGAGAGGGTGCCGAAGCGGCGCCGGGACAGGTGGGCGACCCCGAGCGCCTCGAGGAGCTCGGCGGCCCGCTGCTCGTCCGCGGCGTCGTACTCCTCGCGCCACCGGCCCAGGACGCCGTAGGCGGCGGTGACGACGACGTCGCTGACCCGCTCCTCGTCCGGGATCCGGTCGGCGACGGCGGCGCTGGAGACGCCGATGCGGGGCCGCAGCTCGAAGACGTCCACCGTGCCCAGCACCTCGCCCAGGACGCCGGCCACGCCGGTCGTGGGGTGCATGCGGGCGGCGGCGAGCTGCAGCAGGGTCGTCTTGCCGGCGCCGTTGGGACCGATGACGACCCAGCGCTCGCCCTCCTCGATCGACCAGTCCACGTCCTTGAGCCGGTCGGTCGTCCCACGGCGCACGCCGACGCCGGCGAATTCGAGGACATCGCTCATGGTGCGCCACTCTAGTCATCCCCGCACGCGGCGCCGTGCAGGCCCGGCCGCGCCGCGGCATACCATCGGGGCCGTGTCCGAGCACGAGCTGCCCGCCAGCGTCCGCGTCGCCCTGTGGGGCACGGCGGTGCTCGGGGGACGCGTGCCCGCGGACCAGCTGCCGCGGCGTGCCCTCCCGGACCTGGACGAGTGCACCGGCCTGGTCGAGGCGGTCGAGCTGTGGGCCTCCCTGGGTGAAC
This sequence comes from Ornithinimicrobium sp., assembly GCA_035581545.1. Taxonomy (GTDB): domain Bacteria; phylum Actinomycetota; class Actinomycetes; order Actinomycetales; family Dermatophilaceae; genus Ornithinicoccus. The sequence continues at coordinate 3,349 of DATISK010000002.1, forward strand.
GGGCCGTGCTCGTCGCCCTCCCGCGGCCCGGGGACGTCTCCGGCCTGCCGCGGGGTCCCGTCGAGCTCGTCGACGCGGCGACCCGGGCGCAGGAGTGCGTCTTCGTCCCGGCGGTCGGTGGGGCGCTCGTGCCGACGGTGGAGCCGTTCGGCCCGGTGGGGGACCGAGGATGGATCGCGCGGTGGACCGCCTACCCGGCCGAGCCGGTGCCGACCCACCGGATCGAGGCCCTCGACCTGGGGCAGACCGAGCTGGGGCTGCGCACCGAGCTGACCGATCTCACCGAGCAGCTGCTGCGCACGGGCGCGCCTCCGTTCGGCGCGGCGGCGGAGCGCGGGGCAGCCCGGGCCAGGGCGGTCCAGGACGGCGCGGGCGGCTGGGGGCTCCCCGAGGGTCTGCCGCCCCGGGCCCTGCGGGTCGTCGACCTGGCCGGGACCGTGCTGCAGCTGGCCGACGCCGGCCTGGACGCGGTGACCGGGTCGCTCGACACCGCCACGACGGTCGCGCGGGCCGACCTCCTGCGCCGGCTGCAGGCCCGCGCCACGACCGCGCTGGCCGACGCCACCAACGCCGCCGCCCTGCACCTGGCGTTCCGCTCGTAGGACGGCTCGACGGCGCGCGTGGCTGACCTCCTCACCGACCCTCCCCGGCACCT
>DATISK010000003.1:0-1944 GCA_035581545.1 Ornithinimicrobium sp.
ACCCGCGCGAGCAGGGAGAACGTGGCCAGGGCACCGGTCCGCACCCGTTCCACCAGCGGGGCCGCCGAGAGCAGGTCGCGCAGGTCCGCCCACGAGCGCACCGGCGGCGCTCCCGTGGGAGCGACCCGGACGTGGACGGCCGCCAGGCCGGACCGCAGCACGCGGTCGGACCTGAGCTCGACCTCCCCGGGCAGCACCGCCCCCACGGCGGCCCGCACGACCGACAGGTCGGCGCCGGCGTCCAGAAGGGCTCCGAGGAGCATGTCCCCGGCCACCCCTGCCGACGCGTCGACCCATCCGTGCCGTTCCACACGGGCGACCCTACTGCCGGCCGACCACGCCGCGACCGCCGGCCGGTCGTCCTGACCACGACGGATTCCGGCCGGGCACCCGCCCGCTCCTACGATGCGGGGGTGAAGCTCGACACCGCCGACCTCCGTCCCGTGACCGACCCGCACCTGCGTGGGGACCTGCGCTCCTGGACCGACGTGGAGCTGCCCGGCCTGGACCGCCGCGGTGAGGTCTACGCCTGGCTGCCCCCGGGGTACGACGACGGCGACGAACGCTACCCGGTGGTGTACCTGCACGACGGCCACAACGTCTTCCTGCCGGAGCGGTCCACCGGCGGCGCGGCCTGGGAGGTCGACGGTGCCATGACCGACCTGGCGCGCGACGGCATACCCGCGGTCGTCGTCGCGGTCCCCTGCTCCCCCACCGGGCGGGCCGAGGAGTACACCCAGTACGCCATGCCCGGCGAGGGCGGCGGCCGCGCCGCCGACTACGCCGCCTTCCTCGTCGACCACCTCAAGCCGGCCGTGGACGCCGTCCTGCGCACGCGTCCGGAGCCCGCGCACACCGTCACCGCGGGCAGCTCCCTGGGCGGGGTGGTCTCGGCGTACCTGTGGGAGCGGCACCCCGACGTCTTCGGCGGGGCCGGCGTCCTCTCCCCCGCGTTCTGGTGGCCGGGCGAGCAGGCCCTGCTCGACCTGGAGGCCGCCCTGCCCGGACGCGCACCGGGCCGGGTCTACGTCGACGTCGGCGGGCACGAGCGGCCCGACGACGCCGGCATCGAGCGCCGGTACGTCGAGGACGCCGAGCGACTGGTGCGCTCGCTGCGGGACGCCGGGGTACCGGTCCGCTACGTCTACGACTCCCAGGCCCACCACTTCGAGTCGGCCTGGGCGGAGCGGTTCCCCTCCGCCGTGCGGTGGCTGCTCCAGGGGTATGCCGTCGCGCCCCCCGCGCACGTGCCCGCCGACCCGGCCGACCCGTCCGGGGACGAGGTGCCGCCCGCCGGGACCGGGTCGGGGACGTGAGCACCGCCGGCGCAGGGCGCACCGCTCCTCGGCGCGACCCGGCGCTGCGCACCCGGTCCAACCTGCTGCTCGCGCTGACCGCCGCGATCTGGGGCCTGGGCTTCGTGGCGCAGCGCCTCGGGGCCGACCACATGGGCGCGATGAGCTTCAACGCCGCCCGGTTCGCGATCGGCGCGGTGTCGTTGCTCCCCCTGATCTGGTGGTTCTCGCGGCAGCGGCGGACGGCCCCGGTCGTCGCGCCCGAGCCCCCGGCCGGCGAGATCCTCGACGAGACCCCGCCGCAGGTGGGCAGCTCCCCGCTGCTGCCGGGCCTGGCCGCGGGGGCCGTCCTGTTCTCCGCGGCCGGGCTGCAGCAGGTGGGCATCGCCACGACCACCGCCGGCAAGGCGGGCTTCATCACCGGGCTCTACATCGTGCTCGTCCCGGTGCTCGGCCTGGCGGTCGGCCACCGTGCCGGGGCACCGGTGTGGCTGGGGCTGGGGCTGGCCGTCCCCGGGTTGTGGCTGCTGAGCATGACCGAGGACCTCACGATCGCCACCGGCGACCTGCTGGTGCTGCTGGGCTCCCTGTTCTGGGCGCTGCACATCCTGGTCATCGACCACTTCGTGCGCACGGTGGACGCGCTCAG
>DATISK010000004.1:0-2571 GCA_035581545.1 Ornithinimicrobium sp.
GTGCTGGTGCTGGTCACGGCGACGAGCCTGGTGGCGACCCGGCGCGGCGGGGACCCGGAAGGGTCGGCCCACCTGGCGCACCTGGGGACGGCGCACCTGGAGACGGCCGCCGAGGAGCACCCGGACGCCCCCGCCTCCGCGCCGGACCACCGGGACCGGACCCGCTGACCCGCTGACCCGCACGACGAACGGGTGGGGCTCCGTCGAGGAGCCCCACCCGTTCGTCGTGCGTCAGGAAGGTCAGGCGGACCGGATGGCGGAGATGTCGTGGACCAGCTTGATCTTCTCGCTCACCAGGACGCCGCCGGTCTCCAGGGCGGCGTTCCACACCAGGCCCCAGTCCTTGCGGTTGATGCTGGTCTCGCCCTCGAAGCCGGCGCGCAGGTTGCCGAACGGGTCCTGGGCCAGACCGGTGGAGGTGAGCTCGACCGACAGCGGACGGGTGACGTCCTTGATCGTCAGCTCCCCGTCGAGGCGGAAGGTGTCGGCGTCGACGTGCGTGACGGAGGTCGTGGTGTAGCGCACCTCGGGGTAGGTCTCGACGTCGAAGAAGTCCGCCGAGCGCAGGTGGGCGTCGCGGTCCGCGGAGCCGGTGTTGATGCTGGCGGCCTTCATCACCACGGTGGCGTGCGAGTTGCTCAGGTCGGCGGTGTCGACGACGCCGCTGCCCTCGAACTCGTCGAAGGTGCCGCGCACGTTGGTCACCATCGCGTGGCGCGCGGCGAAGCCCAGGCTGCTGTGGCTCGGGTCCAGGGTCCAGGTGCCCTCGACCTGAGGGGCCTCCGGGGCGGCGGTCTCGCTGGCCGGGGCGGCCGGCACCGAGGACTCCGTGGCGGGGGCCGAGGAGGTGACGGCGGGCGCCGTGGTCTTGGACGCGGGCGCCGAGGTGGTGCTGCCGGACTTCGTGAACCAGTCGAAAAGACCCATGGGGATACTCCTGAAGATCGGGTGCGGTGGGGATTCGGCTCCACCCTAGGGGGAATTATGTGACAGGTCAACTACCGTTCCGTGCCACGGCTCAGCGCAGGACCCGCTCCGCGATCCCGGCCACCGTGCGCTCGCGGTGCACGTCCCGGTCCAGCTGCTCCGCGGCATACGCACCCGCCACCGGCTGGACCATGACCTCCTCGACACCGAACTCGCCGGCCAGCGCCCGCACCTGGTCGGCCACCTCGTCGGCGGTGCCCAGCAGCCACGGGTCGGTGACCGCCTCGAACGCCGGCCGCGGGATCGGCGCCGGCTCCTCGAGCGCCTCGTCGACCGTGAGCAGGGGACGCATCCGCAGCGGGCCGGGTGCCTGCAGGCTGGCCATCATCAGCTGGAAGGGCAGCGCCAGCCGCCCGGCCTCCTCGCGGGAGTCGGCGACCACGGCGTTGACGGTGAGGAAGGTCCGCGGCTCGCCCGGCCCGGCGAAGCTGGACCGGTAGAGCTCCAGCGCCGCCGCCGTGCCGCGCCCCGCGAAGTGGTGGGCGAAGACGTAGGGCAGCCCCAGCTCGGCGGCCAGCCGCGCCGAGTAGTCGGAGGACCCGAGCAGCCAGACCGGGGGGACCTCCTGCGCCTTCGGCGTCGCGCGGATGCCGTGCTGACGGGGGCCGATCTGCACGGCCGCCCCCTCGGGGTCCATGAACGCCATCACCTGCTGGACGTACTCCGGGAAGCGCTGCACCGCGTCGGTGTCCGACTGCCCGGCCCGCTGCGCCCAGCTGGTCACCGGGTCGGTGCCCGGGGCGCGTCCGATCCCCAGGTCGATCCGACCGGGGTATGCCGCCGCCAGCAGCGCGAACTGCTCCGCCACCGCGAGCGGGGCGTGGTTGGGCAGCATCACCCCGCCGGACCCGACCCGCATCCGCGTGGTCGCCGCGGCCAGCACCCCGATCGCCACCGGAGGGCTGGTCGAGGCCACCGACATCGTGTTGTGGTGCTCGGCGAGCCAGTAGCGGCTCACCCCGCTGCGGTCGGCGACGACCGCCAGCGAGCGGGCGGCGTCGAGGGCCTGGGCGGTCGTCTGGCCGGACCGGACCGGCAGGAGGTCGAGCACGGACAGGGCGATGGGTGACATGTCCACATCCTAGGGACCGTGCCAGGATGGTCCCGCCCGCCCGACCGACCCCAGGAGCAGCCGGTGAGCACCGACCCCACCCTGGCGCGGCGGCTGGGCACGACCGACGCCGTGGTCCTCGGACTGGGCTCGATGATCGGCGCGGGCGTCTTCGCGGCGTTCGCCCCCGCGGCCCGGGTCGCCGGCGCCGGGCTCCTCGTGGGCCTCGCCCTCGCGGCGCTGGTCGCCTACGCCAACGCGACCTCCTCGGCCCAGCTGGCCGCGCAGTACCCGACCTCCGGCGGCACCTACGTCTACGGCCGGGAGCGGCTGGGACCGTGGTGGGGCTTCGTCGCCGGGTGGGGCTTCGTCGTGGGCAAGACCGCCAGCTGCGCCGCCATGGCGCTCACCTTCGCGGCGTACGCCGCCCCGCCGGGGTGGGAGCGCCCCGTGGCCGTGGCGGCGGTGGCCGCCCTGGCCACGGTCAACTACCACGGCGTCACCCGGACGGCCGGGCTGACCAGGATCCTGGT
>DATISK010000005.1:0-3060 GCA_035581545.1 Ornithinimicrobium sp.
CCGGCCTGGCGCCGGTTGGCCACGCCGAGCTTCCCGAGGACGGCCGACACGTGGTGGTCGACGGTCTTCGCCGAGATGAACAGCCGACCGGCGATCTCGTCGTTGGTCAGCCCCGCGGTCACGAGGCCCAGGACCTCCTGCGCACGCAGGGTCCGGCCGCGCGGGTGGGCGCGGGTGGTGGCCCTCGCACCGGCCGGCACCCGGGCGCCCGCCGCCCGGAGCTCTCGACGGGCCACGTCGACGACTGCTGACGCCCCCAGCGACTCCAGGCGGGTCAGTGCCTCGCGCCACCGCTCCTCGTCGGGGGAGTCGAGCAGGGCCAGCGCCGCGTCGTACGGGCTGCCGAGCTCGTCCCAGGCGCGAACCGCCCCGGCCACGTCACCCGCCAGCTGGCTCGCGTAGGGCTCGGGCACGGCTCCGGACACCGGCTCCAGGCCCAGTCGCGCCAGCCAGGTCGACGCGAAGCCCCGCATCCACGGGTCCACGCGGTCTGTCATCGCCGCCGCCCTGCCTGCCTCGTCCCGGGCCCGGTCCAGGTCACCGGCGATCCAGTGCGCCTCGGCCCGGGCCAGGTGGATGGGCACGAGGTACTGCGGCTCGGCGCTGGAGGTCCCGAGCTCCAGGGCGGTGTCGAGGGGTGCCCAGGCGTCCGGATCGCCGCGGCGGCTGGCGATCCGGCCGAACGCCAGGTAGGTGCCGAGGCGGTTGACCGGCGAGAGGAAAGGATTCGCCATCCTGGTCCGCCCCAGGTCCAGCGCCTCCGCCCAACGGCCGGTCAGCTCCAGCGCGCCGGTGCGTTCGCCGACCAGGCAGTTCGCGTACATCGAGAGGTCGTGGCCCTCCGTGTACGCCATCGCCTCGCGGTAGATGCGCTCGGCGCGGAGGAAGTCCAGCGAGGCGATCGCCAGGGAGTGGAGGTTGTTGTAGGCCCGACCCGCGGCCTCCTGGACTCCTGCGGACACGGCGACCGCCAGGGCGCGCTCGAGCTCGGTATGCCATGGAAGGCCCGTGGAGTGCAGGCAGCAGGCCAGGGTGTCCAGGGCGTCGCTGAGCACGTCCGGCATGCCCAGCTGCTCAGCCAGGGCGATGGCCTCGCGGGCCCGGGTCGCCGCTGTGCCGACGTCCCCGTTCACCATCCGCTGGCTGGCCTCCCCGGCCAGGGCCTGCGCGAGCTCCGGCGACGGGCCGAGGGGCTCGAGGATCGCCAGGGCGGCGGCGGCCGCCTCCTCAGCCTCCCGGCCACGGCACTCACGGTAGAGGCAGCGCGTGAGCATCCTCAGTGAGTTCGCCTCGTGGACCCGGTCACCCAGCGTCCGCCACAGCTCGATCGCGGTCTCGCGAGCCGAGAGGGCCACGTCCCAGCGGTCGAGCACGCCGTACTCGGTGGAGAGCGCGTCGAGGAGGCCGGCCCGGGTCCGCTGGTCGTCAGCACCGGCCCAGCGCAGGGCGCGCTCGTACTGGACAGCGGCCTCGCGGTGGGAGGCGAGGCCTGCGGCGCGCTCGGCCGCGCGGGTCGCGTGGAGGAGCACCGCCACCGCGTCGCCCGCGCCCTCGGCGTGGTAGGCCAGCCGCGCCTCGTCGGAGGAGCCTTGCGCCTCGAGCAGGGCCAGGATGCGGACGTGCAGCGGGGCGCTGCGGTGCGGGGGCACCGTCTCCTCCACGGCCAGCCGGGTGATCTCGTGGCGGAACCGCAGGTCGCGGCCGTCGGAGACCAGAAGGCCGAGGTCGACCAGCTCGTCGAGCGGCTCGGACCCGCTGCCGACCACGACCACGCCGTCCAGCAGGTCCAGGTCGATCCGGGTGCCCAGCAGGGATGCGGCCTCGAGCACGCGTTGTGCCGGCCGGGACAGTCCGTCCACCCGGCCGAGGACCGCGTCGCGGGCCGAGGTCGGCAGGACGCCGGGTCCGGCGTGCCGGAGCACCTCGGTGACGAAGTAGGGGTTGCCGCCGGTGAGGTGGTGCAGGGCGGTGGCCTCCACCCCGGTCCCTTCGGCCATCGTCCGCACCGCCTCCGGGGTCAGCCGCGGGACGTCGACCCTGCGGGTGCTGCGCTCGACCGCCAGGTGGGCCAGGCACCGCCGGAGCGGGTGGCCGTTCGACACCTCGTCGTCCCGGTAGGTCACCAGGACCAGGACGGCAGCACGCCGGATCCGGCGGCCGACGAAGCGCAGGAGGTCCAGAGTGGCCTCATCGGCCCAGTGGACGTCCTCGAACACCAGGACGGCGTACGGGGAGCATTCCTCGAGGTCCTCCAGCAGGGCCTGGAACATGTCCTCGCGGGACCGGCCCTCGCGCACCGCCTCCAGCAGTCGGGACCCCACCACGGTGGCGATGTCGAGCAACGGGCCGAGCGGCCGCGGCGTGAACAGGCCGTCGCAGGCACCCCAGGCCCAGCGCACGTCGGCCTCGCGCCGCTCGAGCTCCTCCAGGAGCGCGGACTTCCCGGCCCCGGCCTCCCCGGAGACGAGGACGAGTCGGCCCTCGCCCCTCCGCGCGTCGGCGGCGTACTCACCGAGCGCGTCGAGCTGCAGCTGCCGCTCGAGCAGGGTCATGCCGGGGATTGTCCGCCTCCGCGGGCCTGAGCGAAAGGTCCCGGCCCGGTCGGCCGGTCAGAGGACCTGGTCGATGAGCCCGGTGTCGACGTCGTAGACGAAGCCGCCGACGCGGACGGCGTCGGGGATGAGGGGATGGGCCCGGACCTTCCGGACGTCCTCCGCGAGGGAGGCGCGCTGGTCCGCGACGACGTTGAACTGCTGCCAGGAGGCGTCCTGGCCGGCGGACTCGCCGACCTTCTCCCGCAGCTCCTGCTCGGAGTTCTGGGTCATCGCGCACCGGGTGTGGGGGATGACCAGGACCCGCTCCACGCCGAGCAGGTGCACCCCGAGCACCAGCGCCTCGAGGGCCTGGGGGGTCACCCGGCCGCCGGGGTTGCGGAAGATCTTCGCGTCGCCGTGCGACAGCCCGAGCATCCGCAGCGGGTCGATCCGGGAGTCCATGCAGGTCACGATCGCCACGCCGGCATGGGCCTTGCCGTCGAAGCCGCCGAGGTCGAAGTCGGCC
>DATISK010000006.1:0-12037 GCA_035581545.1 Ornithinimicrobium sp.
ACGTCTCGCTGGCCGGTGAGGTCGTCAACCTCGAGTTCGTGTCGGCCAACCCCACGGGCCCCATCCACCTGGGCGGGACCCGGTGGGCAGCGGTCGGTGACTCGCTGGCACGGGTGCTGCAGGCGTGCGGGGCCGAGGTCGTCCGCGAGTACTACTTCAACGACCACGGGGCGCAGATCGACCGGTTCGCCCGGTCGTTGCTGGCGGCCGCGCAGGGTCGGCCGGCGCCCGAGGACGGCTACGCGGGGGCCTACATCTCCGACATCGCGCGCCGCGTGATCGAGGTGGAGCCGGACGTCCTGGGCCTGCCCGAGGCGCAGGCCCAGGAGCGGTTCCGGGTGGTCGGGGTGGCGCTGATGTTCGAGGAGATCAAGGCCTCCCTGCACGACTTCGGCGTCGACTTCGACGTCTACTTCCACGAGAACTCGGTCCACGACTCCGGCGCGGTGCAGCGGGCGGTCAGCCGGCTCACCGAGCTCGGCGTCATGTACGAGAAGGACGAGGCGCTGTGGCTGCGCACCACCGACTACGGGGACGACAAGGACCGGGTCGTCATCAAGAGCGACGGGCAGCCCGCCTACATCGCCGGTGACCTGGCCTACTACCTCGACAAGCGCGAGCGCGGCTTCGACCGGGCGATCATCATGCTCGGGGCCGACCACCACGGCTACGTCAGCCGGATGATGGCGATGTGCGCGGCGTTCGGCGACGAGCCCGGGACCAACCTGGAGATCCTCATCGGCCAGATGGTCAACCTGGTCAAGGACGGCCAGCCGGTGCGGATGTCCAAGCGGGCCGGCACCGTGGTCGTCCTGGAGGACCTCGTCTCGGCCGTCGGGGTCGACGCCGCCCGCTACGCCCTGACCCGGTCCTCCGCCGACAGCAACATCGACATCGACCTCGACCTGCTCACCCGGCGCTCCAACGAGAACCCCGTCTTCTACGTCCAGTACGCCCACGCCCGCACCTGCAACGTGGCCCGGCTGGCGGCCCAGGACGGGGTCCACCGGGAGGACGGCTTCGACCCCTCGCTGCTGACCCACGAGACCGAGGCCGCCCTCCTCGCGGTCCTGGGGGACTATCCGCGGGTCCTGGCCCAGGCGGCCCAGCTGCGTGAGCCCCACCGGGTCGCGCGCTACCTCGAGGAGCTGGCCGGCCGTTTCCACAAGTGGTACGACGAGTGCCGGGTGCGGCCGGTGGACGCCGCCGAGGAGATCACCGACCTGCACCGGAGCCGCCTGTGGCTCAACGACGCCACCCGCCAGGTGCTCGCCAACGGGCTGACCCTGCTGGGTGTCTCCGCCCCCGAACGAATGTGAGCACCATGTCTGTCACCCCCGTCCGGATCGCCCTGCTCGGAGCCGGGACCGTCGGCACCGCCGTCGCCCAGCGGCTCGTCGGACGCGCCGAGCTCTACGCGGCGCGGCTCGGCCGCCCCCTCGAGCTGGTCGGCGTGGCCGTCCGGGACACCTCCCGTCCGCGCGACGGCATCGACCCCGGCCTGGTCACCGACGACCCCGAGGAGCTGGTGGACCGCGCCGACGTCGTCGTGGAGGTGATGGGCGGGATCGAGCCGGCCCGGAGCCTCATCGTGCGCTCGCTGCGGCGCGGGGTCCCCGTGGTGAGCGCCAACAAGCAGCTGATCGCCCAGCACGGTCCGCAGCTGCACGCCCTCGCCCGGGAGCAGGGCACCTCCCTGGAGTACGAGGGCGCCGTGGTGGCCGCCGTCCCGGTGCTGTCGGTGGTCCGCGAGGCGCTCGCGGGGGACGTGATCACCGCGATCTCCGGCGTGGTCAACGGCTCGACCAACTACGTGCTGGACCTGGTCGCCCGGCGCGGCGTCCCCTTCGACGACGCCGTGCGGCAGGCCGGGGAGCTGGGCTATCTCGAGGCCGACCCGACCGATGACCTGGAAGGTCTGGACGCGGCGGCCAAGATCGTCATCCTGGCCAGGGCCGCCTGGGGCCTGCCGGTGACCCTGGACGACGTGCAGAGGCGCGGCATCACCGGTCTGACCGACGAGGACTTCCGCCAGGCCGCCGGCGCGGGCAACGTCATCAAGCTCGTGGCCTCGGCGTGGAGCTCGGGCCCGGTGGGGCAGAAGCGGGTGCAGGTCGCCGTCCGACCGGTCGCCCTGCCCCAGGACGACCCGCTGGCGCAGGCCCGGGAGAGCTCGAACGTGCTCATCATCGAGGCGGAGAGCGCCGGGACGCTGCGCCTCCAGGGGGCCGGGGCCGGTGGTGACGCGACCGCGTCCGCGGTGCTCGGCGACATCGTCCGGGTGGTCCGCCGCAGCTGACCGGCCGGACGGACGCCGCGGGGAGGGACGTGCCCCGTGGGGCAGGACGTGTGACAGCGTGTTATGTTGGATCCATTCCGTGAGCGGTCCGGCCGGTGAGGTCGAGGCTCCGGGACATCCATCCACGGACCGACGTCCCTCGACGTCAGGTCTCCAACGACCGTCGATCCTGGGTCGCGTCCGTGGCACGTTCCCGTCCGGCGCCCACAGCGCACCGGACAACACCCCAGGACCCCATGTCCGGCGGAGTCCGGGCCGAGGGGGAAGGACAGTACGTGACCGACATCAGTCAGGCTGGCACGACCAGGACCGGTGCGCTGAGCACCCTGCGCCTGGCCGAGCTGCAGCAGCTCGCCTCGAGCATGGGCATCGCCGTGAACGCCAAGATGCGCAAGGCCGACCTCGTGTCCGCCATCCGCGACCGCCGCGGGGGCGGTGACGTCCGGGACGTCGACGGCGCCGACCGGCCGGCCGCGGGCACCGAGCAGGGCGGCGCCCCGTCCCGCGGGGGTGCGCGGAACCATGGCGACGACGGGTCCGCCGACGAGCGCGGCGCCGGGGACCGGTCGGGGGACCAGGAGGGTGCCCAGGGCGCCCCGTCCGTCGACCTCGACGCGGTCCTGGACCGTGCGCAGGCGCAGCGGGAGGGTGGCCGCACCCGGCGCACCCGGCGCGCAGGCGCGTCCGCCGGTGCGCCCCGCGTCGACGAGCGGCAGGACACCGCCGACGTGGATCGCCAGGGCCAGGACCGCCCCGCCCAGGAGCGGTCCGGCCAGGAGCGGCCCGCCCAGGACCGGCAGGACCGTCGCGACGACCAGCGCGGCGACGACGAGCGCCAGGGCGGTCAGCAGCGACAGGACCGGCGCAGCGACCAGCAGGACCGGCGCAGCGACCAGCGCGGCAACCGCCAGGGCGGTGGCGAGCGCCAGGAGCGGCGCGACGACCGTGGCCAGGCCGGAACCGACCAGCAGGACCGCCGGACCGACCCGTCCCAGGCCGGCGACGACGAGCGTCAGGGTGGGCAGCGCCAGGACCGGCGCACGGACCAGCAGGACCGGCGCACGGACCAGCGTCAGGGCGGCCAGAACGACCGCCAGGGCGGCCAGGGCGAGGACGACTTCGACGACGACGGTGACGGCCGGGGCCGGCGCCGCCGCAACCGGCAGCGCAGCCGTGACCGCAAGCGTGGCCGCGGGCCCGCCGGCGGCGAGCAGCGCCAGGGGGGTCAGCCCGGCGGCCAGCGCGAGGACGACGAGACCTACTCCGAGGAGGACGTGCTCGTCCCCGTCGGTGGCGTCCTCGACCTGCTGGACAGCTACGCCTTCATCCGTACGACGGGCTACCTCCCCGGGCCGACGGACATCTACGTCCCGCTGGGCATGGTCCGCAAGTTCGGCCTCCGCAAGGGGGACGCGGTCACCGGGGCCATCAAGGCTCCGCAGGACGGCCAGGACCACACGCACACCGTCTCCTCGACCGGCAACAAGCGGGACCGGGGCAAGTTCAGCGCCCTCGTGCGGCTGGACGCCATCAACGGGCAGAGCCCGGAGGAGGCGCGCCAGCGTCCCGACTTCTCCCGGCTGACCCCGCTCTACCCCCAGGAGCGGCTGCGCCTGGAGACCGAGCAGAAGAACCTGACCACCCGGGTCATCGACCTGGTCGCCCCCATCGGCAAGGGCCAGCGCGGGCTCATCGTCTCGCCCCCCAAGGCCGGCAAGACGATGATCATGCAGGCCATCGCCAACGCGATCTCGCAGAACAACCCCGAGGTCCACCTGATGATCGTCCTCGTGGACGAGCGTCCGGAGGAGGTCACCGACTTCGAGCGCACCGTCCAGGGCGAGGTCATCGCCTCGACCTTCGACCGGCCCGCGGTCGACCACACCACGGTCGCCGAGCTGGCCATCGAGCGGGCCAAGCGGCTCGTGGAGCTGGGCCAGGACGTGGTCGTCCTCCTCGACGGCATCACCCGCCTGGGACGGGCCTACAACCTGTCGGCCCCGGCGTCCGGGCGGATCCTCTCCGGCGGGGTCGACTCCTCGGCCCTGTACCCGCCGAAGAAGTTCTTCGGCGCGGCCCGCAACATCGAGCACGGCGGCTCGCTGACCATCCTGGCCACCGCCCTCGTGGAGACCGGGTCGAAGATGGACGAGGTCATCTTCGAGGAGTTCAAGGGCACCGGGAACATGGAGCTGCGCCTGTCCCGCCACCTGGCGGACCGCCGCACCTTCCCGGCCGTGGACGTCAACGCGTCCGGCACCCGTCGCGAGGAGATCCTCATGAGCGGCGACGAGCTGAAGATCATGTGGAAGCTGCGTCGGGTGCTCTCCGCCCTCGACCAGCAGCAGGGCATCGAGCTCCTCCTCGACCGGCTGCGCAAGACCAAGCACAACTACGAGTTCCTCACCCAGGTGCAGCAGACCTCCTCGGTCAGGCTGGACAACGAGGACTGACCGGGCGAGCGACCCGGTGCGAGGGCCCGGCAGGAGACGCTCCTGCCGGGCCCTCGCCCTACCCCCGCCGGACCTGGGGTCGGCCGACGACGGAATGGACCGCGGCCCCTGCGGTCTGGCAGAATGGTCGGTTGGCCCACCGGTTCACGGAGACGCTGCCGCGCCACCGACCCGGGGAACCCGCCACCCGTGAGGAGAGAGCATGAAGAAGGACATCCACCCGGAGTACGTCGAGACCCAGGTGACCTGCACCTGCGGGGCGTCGTTCACCACCCGCAGCACCGCGACGTCCGGCCGCATCAGCGCCGACGTCTGCTCCAGCTGCCACCCGTTCTACACCGGCAAGCAGAAGATCCTGGACACCGGTGGCCGCGTGGCCCGCTTCCAGGAGCGCTACGGCAAGAAGGCCGACGCCAAGTAGGCCCCCCGACGCCGGTCCCGCGAGCTGCTCGCGGGGCCGGCGTCTGCCGTTCCCCACCCCGACGAGAGGACCCGGATGTCCACCCCCGACTTCGGCTCCGCCCTTCCGCTCCTGGCCGAGCACACCGAGATCGAGCAACGGCTCGCCGACCCGGCCGTGCACGGCGACCCCGCCGCCCTGCGCCGCCTCAACAAGCGGTATGCCGCGCTGGCCCCGACGGTGGCGGCGTACCGCGCGTGGGAGAGCGCCGCGGACGACCTGGGGGCGGCGCGCGAGCTCGCGGCCGACGACCCGGGCTTCGCCGCGGAGGTCCCTGGCCTGGCGGCCGAGGTCGGACGGACCGCGGAGGTGCTGCACCGGCTGCTCGTGCCCCGCGACCCCGACGACGACCGGGACGTGATCCTGGAGGTCAAGGCCGGCGAGGGCGGGGAGGAGTCCGCCCTGTTCGCCGGGGACCTGGTGCGGATGTACCTGCGCTACGCCGAACGACGCGGCTGGCGCACCGAGCTGCTGGACACGACCCCCTCGGACCTGGGCGGCTACAAGGACGTCCGGGTCTCGATCCAGGCGTCCGGCGTCCCCGGGCCGGGGGAGGCGCCCTGGGCGCGGCTGAAGTACGAGGGCGGGGTGCACCGGGTCCAGCGGGTCCCGGTGACCGAGAGCCAGGGGCGGATCCACACCTCGGCCGCCGGGGTGCTCGTCATGCCCGACCTCGACGATCCCGCAGAGGTCCCGCTCGAGGCCCACGACCTCAAGATCGACGTCTTCCGTTCCTCGGGTCCGGGTGGGCAGTCGGTCAACACCACCGACTCCGCGGTGCGGATCACCCACCTGCCCTCCGGCCTGGTCGTCTCCTGCCAGAACGAGAAGTCCCAGCTGCAGAACAAGGAGTCGGCGCTGCGGGTGCTGCGGGCCCGCCTGCACCAGATCTCCGTGGAGAAGGCCGAGGCCGCCGCGAGCGAGCAGCGCCGCAGCCAGGTGCGCACGGTGGACCGCAGCGAGCGCATCCGCACCTACAACTACCCGGAGAACCGGATCGTGGACCACCGGACCGGGTTCAAGGCCTACAACCTGGACCAGGTCGTCGACGGCGACCTGGACCCGGTCGTGCAGTCCGCCGTCGACGCCGACGAGGCCGAACGCCTGACCCGGGCCGGCGACCGGTGACCGCCACCGTCGACGCCCTCGTCCGGGAGGCGACGGGCCGTCTCACCGGGGCCGGTGTCAACAGTCCGGCCGTGGACGCGGAGGTGCTGCTGGCCCACGTGCTGGGGCGGCCGGTCGGCGAGCTGCGTCGCGCCCGCATCCTGGGCGAGCCGGTGCCGGCCGCCGCCGCGACGGCATACCGCGTCCTCGTGGACCGGCGGGTGACGAGGGTGCCCCTGCAGCACCTCACCGGCACCGGGCACCTGGGCGGGGTCGACCTCGTGGTGGGCCCGGGGGTGTTCGTGCCCAGGCCCGAGACCGAGGTGCTTCTCGGGCTGGCCCTCGAGGCGCTGAGCGGGGTGGCCGACCCGACGGTGGTGGACCTGTGCACGGGCAGCGGGGCGATCGCGCTCGCCGTGGCCCGGGCGCGCCCCGATGCACGGGTGGGTGCGGTGGAGCTGTCGGAGGAGGCCCACCGGTATGCGGTGACGAACGTGGAGCGCACCGGGCTGGCGGTCGACCTGCGGCTGGGCCGGGCCCAGGAGGCCTTCGAGGACCTGGTGGGGCGGGTGGACGTGGTGACCAGCAACCCGCCCTACATCCCGCCGGACGCCGTGCCGGTCGAGGTCGAGGTCCGGGAGCACGACCCGGAGGTGGCGCTCTACGGGGGCGGCGAGGACGGTCTCCAGGTGCCGCTGGAGGTCGCGGCCCGGGCCGCCCGGCTGCTGCGTCCGGGCGGGGTGCTGCTCATGGAGCACGCCGAGGCGCAGGGGCGGACCCTCCCGGAGGCGCTGGCCGCCCAGGGAACCTGGGCGCAGGTCGCGGACCACCACGACCTCGCGGGTCTGCCGCGGGTCGCCCGCGCCGTCCGCGCCGGCTGAACGAACACCGCCCCGGTCCGCGACGAGCGCGGGCCGGGGCGGGTCGTGAGGAAAGGGGTCGTGATCAGAAGATCCAGATCAGCAGGGCAATGATGAGCAGGATGCCCACGATCGTCCAGATCAGGCCGCTTCCGCGCATGATTCTCACTCTCCTTCGGTGGCCCGGGCACGGGGTGCGCCCAGGTCGTCGCCCCCTACTCTTGAGGAGCAGGCGGACGGGCGCAACTCTAGGCGACTCCTGCGGGGCCGGGAAGGCACCACGCCCGGCGGAGCCGGTGCGAGAATGGGGCCGTCCCGCCCGGCGCCAGGCCGGGTGACGACGGCCCCGATCCGACCCCGTCCGACCGTGCCGGAGGAGACCCCGATGCCCGTTGGCCCGCCGACGCAGGACCGGCTGCTGGACTGCACACACCCGCAGACCCGGCAGGCGGTGATGGACCGTGCCGCGGAGGCGGTGCGCGCGGGCAAGGTCGTGGTCCTGCCCACCGACACCGTCTACGGCGTGGGGGCCGACGCCTTCGACGTGGTCGCGGTGGCGATGGTGCTGGCGGCCAAGCACCGCGGCCGGGAGATGCCCCCGCCGGTGCTCGTGCCGAACCCGCGGACGGTGGACGGGCTGGCGGCCGACGTCCCGATGTACGCCCGCATCCTCATGCGGCAGTTCTGGCCGGGCCCGCTCACCCTCGTGCTGCGTGCCCAGCCGTCGCTGCAGTGGGACCTGGGCGAGACGAACGGCACGGTGGCGCTGCGGATGCCCGACGACGAGGTGGCCCTGACGCTGCTGTCCGAGGTGGGGCCGATGGCGGTCACCAGCGCCAACGTCACCGGGCACCCGGCGGCCACGACGGGCCAGGAGGCCCTGGACCAGCTCGGTGGTGCCGTCGCGGTCTATCTCGACGACGGTCCCCGCACGGGGGGCCAGCCCTCCACGATCCTGGACTGCACCGGGGAGGAGCCCGTCGTCCTGCGGACCGGTGCCCTGACGGCGCAGGAGATCCGCGGGGTGCTCGGCACCACCTCCCTCCGGGACCCGGCGGACGAGGACGCCGCGGGTGTCCTCGAGGACGAGCCCACCCAGGACGAGCCCACCCAGGAGGACCGGACCGGACGCGGGGTGGTCGACCTCGTGGGCAGCGTCAGCCCGAGCGGGGTGCCGGTGCCGACCGACTCGATCCGGACCGTCGCCCCCTGACCGCGACCCGGTGCCGACCACGGGGTCCGCAGCCCATCGGCCGGGGGCGAACCCCTACAGTGGCCTCATGAGCACCGCGGTGACCCCCGAGACGTACTACGGCCCCAGCTTCGCGAGCCTGCTCGAGCAGGATCCCCAGGTCGCCGAGCTGCTCGTGGCCGAGCTGGACCGGCAGCGCAGCGGGCTGCAGCTGATCGCCAGCGAGAACCAGACCAGCCCGGCCGTGCTGGCCGCGCTGGGGTCGACGCTGTCCAACAAGTACGCCGAGGGATACCCCGACGCCCGCTACTACGGCGGGTGCTCGGAGGTGGACAAGATCGAGAAGCTGGCGATCGAGCGCGCCAAGCAGCTCTTCGGCGCCGACCACGCCAACGTCCAGGCGCACTCGGGAGCCAGTGCCAACCAGGCCGTCTACGGGGCCTTCGCCAAGCCCGGGGACACGATCCTGGCGATGTCCCTGGACCACGGCGGCCACCTCACGCACGGGTTCAAGGTCAGCTTCTCCGGCAAGTGGTTCAACGCGGTGCACTACGGCGTGCACCCGGAGACCGAGGACATCGACTACGACCAGGTCGAGGCGCTCGCCAAGGAGCACCGCCCCAAGATCATCCTGGCCGGCGGCTCGGCGATCCCGCGGCTCATCGACTTCGCGCGCTTCCGCGCCATCGCCGACGAGGTCGGCGCGATCTTCTGGGTGGACGCCGCCCACTTCATCGGCCTGGTCGCCGGCAAGGTCATCCCCTCGCCGGTCCCGCACGCCGACGTCGTCTCCTTCACCACCCACAAGGTGCTCCGCGGTCCCCGCGGCGGCGCGATCGTGTGCACGGAGGAGCACGCCAAGAAGATCGACCGCGCGGTCTTCCCGATGATGCAGGGCGGCCCCCTCATGCACGCGGTCGCCGGCAAGGCGGTGAACTTCGCCGAGTGCGCCACCCCCGCCTACCGGACCTACGCCCAGCAGGTCCTGGACAACGCCCGGGCCCTGGCCGGCGGTCTCGACGCCCGCGGCATCCGTCCGATCACCGGGGGCACCGACACCCACCTGTCCCTGCACGACCTGCGGGGGGTGGGGGTGACCGGCGTCGACGCCGAGGCCCGGTGCGACGCGGCCGGCATCGTGCTCAACAAGAACGCGATCCCGTTCGACCCGGAGAAGCCCAACGTCGCCTCCGGCATCCGCGTGGGCAGCCCGTCGGTGACGACCCAGGGCATGGGCACCGCCCAGATGGAGACGGTGGCCGAGCTGATCCACCGGGCGGTCACCACGACCGACGGCGACCCGGAGCACGCCGTCGCCCGGGAGATCCGTGCCGAGGTGGGCGAGCTGCTCACCTCCTACCCGGCCTACCCGGAGCCGCAGGCCGGCTGAGCCGGTCATCGACCCGAGCCGACCCGTCCCCGGGACCACACCCCGTACCCCGCCCCTCCGGCGGGGACCCGGGGCCGTCGGGGGAGGTGACCATCCGTGCGCGAGTTCCTCATGGTGCTGCTGACCGCAGCGGTCGTCACCTACCTGGCCACCCCGCTGGTGCGGCGGCTGGCCCTCGTCGTGGGCGCGATCACCCCCGTGCGCGACCGCGACGTGCACGCGACCCCGGTGCCCCGCCTGGGTGGTGTGGCCATGCTCGTGGGGTTCGCCGCCGCGGTCGTGCTCGGCTCGCAGCTGCCCTACCACGGACAGCTCTTCGAGGCCTCCCCCCAGCTCTACGGGGTGCTGGCCGCGGCCGCGCTCATCACGCTGCTCGGTGCGCTGGACGACGTCCGGGACCTGGACTGGGCGACCAAGCTGGCCGGTCAGGTCGTGGCGGGTGCGGTGATGGCCTTCTTCGGCGTCCAGCTGCTCTCGCTGCCGATCGCCGGGGTCACGGTGCTGCCCGAGCCGGTGATGGTGACCCTCACCGTGCTCGTGGTCGTCGTCTCGACCAACGCGGTCAACTTCATCGACGGCCTGGACGGCCTCGCCGCCGGCGTCGTGCTCATCGCCGCCTCCGCCTTCTTCGGGTGGTCCTACCTGGTGAGCACCAACTTCGACCCGCCGAACGTGTTCTCGACCGCGACCTTCATCAGCGCCGCGCTGATGGGGGTCTGCCTGGGCTTCCTGCCGCACAACTTCCACCCGGCCCGGCTGTTCATGGGGGACGCCGGGGCGCTGCTGCTGGGCCTGCTGCTCGCGGCCGCCACCATCTCGATGACCGGGTCGGTCGACCCCAGCTCGTCGGTGGCCACCGCCTCGGCGGCCACCGCGATCCTGCTGCCGCTGCTGATCCCCATCGCGATCATGGCCCTGCCGTTCCTCGACATCGTGCTGGCGGTCCTGCGGCGCACCCGGGCCGGACAGCTGCCGTGGAAGCCGGACCGTGGGCACCTGCACCACCGGCTGCTCGACATCGGTCACAGCCACCGGCGCGCCGTCGTCGTCCTCTACCTGTGGTCGGGCCTCATCGCCGTCGGCGCGGTCTCCTTCGCCTACCTCCCGGTCTGGGTCTCGGTGCTGGGCATCGTCCTGCTGCTGGCCCTGGCGATCGCCCTGACCCGTCGGCCGGAGCGCGAGCCGACCCGGGCCTGACCTGGGGACTTCGACGACGGGACGGGCTTGTGATAACTTTCACAAAGTTTGCCGACCCCCGGGAGAACCATGACCGCCGCCTCCGCGACGGGCCGTAGCGCCCGCACGCCGGTGCGGTCGATGCTGCTCGGGGGCCTGCTGCCCGTCGCTCCGCTCCTCGTGCTCGTCCCCCTGCTCACCTGGGCCGCGGCCGGTGGCTGGGGGGCGGTCTCGGCCCTCCTCGGGGTGGTGGTCTCCGCGGCCGTGTTCGTGCTCGGCGTGCTCGGCATCCGCGGGGTGCTGAGCGGGCCCACCGCCACGACGATGGCCGGCGCCTTCGGCGTCCTCGTCGTCCAGATGGCGGTGCTGGCCGTGGTGATCTGGGCGTTGGCCCAGACGACCTGGCTGCAGGTGCTGCCCCTGGTCGTCGCGTTCGTCGTCACCGGCCTGGTCTTCCAGGCCGGGCTGGTCGTGGGCTACCTGCGGTCCCGGCCCGAGCTCGACGTCACGCTTCCGGGGCGGACCCCGTGAGCGGCCCGGGTGCCTCCGGTGCCGGCCGTCCGGAGGAGCCGAGGCCCCCTCGGGCGCACATCCCCTCGCCCCACGGCGGCACGGAGCGGGAGGTGACCGGGATGGCCGTCCAGACCGACCTGGGCAACACCGTGCTGGCCTACCTGCTCGCCGGACCGCTGGGTTTCGGCGCGCTCGGCTGGTTGCTGGACCACCTGCTCGGCTCGTGGTTCCTGCTGCCCGTCGGCGTGCTGGGGGGGATGGTCCTGTCCATGTACGTGATCTGGCTCAGGTACGGTAGGTCATGACGTCGGTGTCCCCGCTCGACATCGCGGCCGTGTCTCCTGTCCGAGAGCCCGCCCCGACGCCCGTAGAAGACCTTGTGGAGGAGAACGCGTGAGTGCGACCATGACGGCCGCTGGCCTGGTCCTGCCGATGGCCGAGGACAGCCACTTCCCGCCCACCCCGGGCGACTTCTGGCAGCCCCTCTTCGCGATCCCGGGCACCGCCTACTACTTCACCCGGCCGATGCTGCTGATGGCCATCGCCACGGTCATGCTCGTGGTCTGGCTCTGGGTGACCACCCGTCG
>DATISK010000007.1:0-5552 GCA_035581545.1 Ornithinimicrobium sp.
GCTGGCCACGCTGGAGAAGAACGGCCTGCAGGTCTGGACCATCGCCAACCACCTCAAGGGCCAGGCCGTCTGCGACGACCCGATCGACGAGCGGCACCAGGACATCCTGTCCGACCGGGTGTGGGGCGACGGCGACCCGGAGGGCGTGCGCGGGCGGGCCGCCGAGGAGATGAAGAACACGGCCCGGCTGGCCAGGCGGCTCGGCGTCGGCACCGTCACCGGGTTCACCGGGTCCTCGATCTGGAAGTTCGTGGCGATGTTCCCGCCCGCGTCCGCGGAGCTGGTCGAGGCGGGCTACCAGGACTTCGCCGACCGGTGGAACCCGATCCTCGACGTCTTCGTGGAGGAGGGCGTGCGCTTCGCCCACGAGGTGCACCCCAGCGAGATCGCCTACGACTACTGGACCACGCAGCGCACGCTGGAGGCCATCGGCCACCGGGAGGTGTTCGGGCTCAACTGGGACCCCAGCCACATGGTGTGGCAGGACATCGACCCGGTCGGCTTCCTCTGGGACTTCCAGGACCGGATCTACCACGTGCACTGCAAGGACACCAAGAAGCGCCTGGGCAACGGCCGCAACGGCCGGCTCTCCAGCCACCTGCCGTGGGCGGACCCCCGTCGCGGCTGGGACTTCATCTCCACGGGCCATGGCGACGTGCCGTGGGAGGACGCCTTCCGGATGCTCAACGCCATCGGCTACGAGGGTCCGCTGTCGGTGGAGTGGGAGGACGCGGGCATGGACCGCCTGGTCGGCGCCCCGGAGGCGCTGGAGTTCGTCCGCCGCTACGCCTTCCCCGCCCCCGACGCGGCGTTCGACGCGGCCTTCAGCACCCGCTGATCCGCGACGTCAGCGCGGTGGGACCGGGCCGGGCTCCTCTCCGGGTGGTGGGGGCCCGGCCCGGTGCTGCCTGCGGCCGCAGCGGGACGCGGCACGGGAGGATGGACGGATGAGGAGCAACTGGGGCGGCAACCTCGTGTATGCCGCCGCGCGCCTGGTCGAGCCCGCCTCGGTCGCCGAGCTGCAGGAGCTGATGCCGACCCTGGAGGAGCCGCGGGCACTCGGCTCGCGGCACTCCTTCAGCCGGGTGGCCGACACCCCCGGGGTGCAGGTCTCGACCGCCTCGCTGCCGCGGGCGGTCGAGGTCGACGGGGACGGTCAGGTGGTGCGGGTCGAGGGGGCGGTGCGCTACGGCGACCTCGCGCCGCTGCTGGACGGGGCGGGCTGGGCGCTGGCCAACCTCGCCTCGCTGCCGCACATCACGGTCGCCGGGGCCGTCGCCACCGGCACCCACGGGTCCGGTGACGCGGTCGGGTCGCTGGCGACCCAGGTGCGGGCCCTGGAGGTGGTCGACCGGGCCGGCGGGCTGCGCCGCCTGGACGCCGGCCACCCCGAGCTGCCCGGAGCGGTCGTCGCCTGCGGTCGGCTCGGCGTGGTCACCGCCCTGGAGCTGGCGGTCGAGCCGACCTACGAGGTCGCCCAGACGGTCGTCGACGACGTGCCGCTGGACGGCGTGCTCGCCGACCTGGACGCGGTGACCGCGCTGGGCCGCAGCGTCTCGCTGTTCACCCGGTGGACCTCGCCCGACGTCCTGGACCAGGTATGGGTCAAGCGGCGCACCGACCAGCCCGCCGGTGCCGACCCGGTCGAGGTGCTCGGGGGACGGCCCGCGGACGGGCCGCGCCACCCCATCCCCGGGGTGGACCCGGCGCCCGCGACCGAGCAGGGCGGGGTGCCCGGGCCGTGGTGGACCCGGCTGCCGCACTTCCGCCTCGACCACGTGCCGTCCGCCGGGCGGGAGATCCAGAGCGAGTGGCTCGTGCCCCGACGGCACGCGGTGGCGGCGATCGAGGCGGTGCGGGGGATGGCCGGGCGGATCGCCCCGGTGCTGCAGGTCTTCGAGATCCGCACGGTCGCGGCCGACGGACTGTGGTTGAGCGGGGCGTACGGCACGGACGTCGTCGGGCTGCACTTCACCTGGCACCTGGACCCCGGCGGGGTCGCGGCTCTCCTGCCGGAGCTGGAGGGCCGGCTGGCGCCGTTCGCGGCACGCCCGCACTGGGGCAAGGCGCACCGCGAGGAGGAGGTGGACGGCGCAGCGCTCTACCCGCGGTGGGGCGACTGGCTGGACCTGCAGCGGCGCTGGGGCGTGCAGGTCTGAGGAGTCCGCCCCCGCCGGGCCCGGCCCGTCAGGGGGCTTCGACGATCCGGCCGTTGCGCGGCAGCCCGTCGGGGAAGGACAGGGGCAGTCCCTCGGCCCGACCGACGTCGAGCCGGTCGAGAGCTTGCAGGTGCAGGTGTGGCTGTGTGCTGTTGCCCGAGTTACCGCATCGGCCCACGACCTGGCCGGCAGCGAGACGTCGGCCCGGCTCGACGATGATGCTGCCTCGACGTAGGTGGCACAGGGCGACCAGGACCCCGGGCCGCACCTCGACCACGACGTGGTTGCCCGCCAGGCCGACCCAGCCGCGGCGTGCCCGGCGACGCTGGGTGAGCGCGTAACCCACCGAGGGAAGGCCGCGGTAGGCGTCGTGGTCGACCTCCCCGTCGTGGGTGGCCACCACGATGCCGGGGCATGGTGCCAGGACCGGTCGTCCGAACCCGGTGAGTCTCTGCGGCGACTCGGGGCGCAGCAGAGACCCGGGACCGAGCGGGGCCGAGCGCCCCCGGCCGTCCACCGGGACGAAGTCGATCGCGTAGGTCGTGCCGAAGAGGTGGGTGCCGTGGCTGGGCACCCGGTCGGCGGGGCTGTTCTGCACCAGCCACCGCCCGCTGAACGGGTACCTCAGCCTGACGGCGCCGGTCACCGACCGCCGCCCGCGCTGGTCGTGATCCGGTCCACGGGACCAACTCTCGCGCGGTCGGCGTACGTCGTCCAGCAGGCCCTCCGGCGGAGGCGACCGGCCACGGGGAGCCGGACGCCAAGAACATCGGGACCCGGCCACCGCCTACCCTCGTCCTGTGAGCGACGACCGGGCCGAGCAGATCCGCCGGTGGGTGAAGGGGCTGTCCAAGGACGAGCTGCAGGGGGTGCTGGACGGCATCCTCGGCGGCGGTCTCGCGGGGCTCGCCCCGGAGCCGGATCGGCCTACCCCCGAGATGCCCGAGCTGCCCGACCCGCCGGACGAGCCGTCGGCGCTCACGGTGCGGGTCGACGTCGACGGGACCAAGCCTCCGGTGTGGCGTCGCCTGGTCCTGCGCGGCGACCTCATGCTCGACGAGGTGCACCAGATCCTGCAGGCGGCGTTCGGCTGGCAGGACTACCACCTGCACCAGTTCTGGCCGGGACCGGACAGGCGCGTGTGGCGGGGGCCGTCCTTCCTCACCGAGTTCGACCTCGCCGAGGGAGAGGAGGGCGTGCCGGAGGCAGGGGTGCGGCTCGACCAGCTGCTGCGCGAGCAGGGGGACCGGCTGTTCTACGCCTACGACTTCGGGGACGGCTGGACCCACACGCTGCGGCTGGAGTCGGTCGGCCCGGTGGACGAGGACTCCCCGACCGCCGTCTGCACCGGTGGCCGGATGGCCGGGCCGCTGGAGGACTGCGGCGGTCCGCACGGTCACAACGAGCTCGTCGCGGCATACCTCGCCGATCCCCGTCTGACCGCGCTCGACAAGGAGCAGCGTGACTGGCTCCCGCCGGACTGGGACCCCACGGAGTTCGGCACCGACGAGGTGGCGCACCGGCTGTCGCTCATCGGCCTGTCCACCGAGGAGCTCCTCGAGCGGCTGGGGGCGACCGGGCAACCGGGCGACACCGGGCCGTTCCCGGCGGCGCTCGAGCCGCTGCTGGACCTGGCGCCGCCGCCGACCGTGGGCGAGCTGGCCCAGCTGGTCGGACGCGCCCGCACCGAGCACGCGGCCGAGCTGAGCGACGAGGACCTCGCGGCGATCACCCGGCCCTACCGCTTCCTGGTGGAGCTGGCCGGCGAGGACGGCATCCCGCTGACGGCTGCCGGGTGGATGAAACCGGCCTCCGTCGAGCGGATCTACCGCGAGCTGGGCCTCGACGAGGACTGGACCGGCAAGGGCAACCGGGAGGACCAGACCCTGCCGGTCGCCCAGCTGCGGCGCACCTGCCAGGAGCTGGGGCTCCTCCGGAAGCACAAGGGACGCCTCGTGCCGACCCGCCTGGCGCGGGGCCTGACCACGGACGAGGAGTATGTCGAGGCGCTGGCCACGCGTCTGCTGCACCACCGCGACACCTGGGTGGAGGTGGCCGCGGTGCTCTTCGCCCTGCTCACCGCGGCGACCGGGCGTCCCTCGTGGGACCACTGCGGCACGATCGCCCGGATCCTCACCGAGTGCGGCCTGCGCACCGGACCCGCCGGGGTGGACCGGTGGCACGTGATGGAGTGGGTCCGGCCGGTGTCGGCCGCGTTCCGTCGGGCGACGGGGGAGAAGGTGCTGGGTCCGACCGGGAGGGAGCAGGACCACCGGGCGGTCGCCCTGGCGCGGCTGGCCCTGTGGCCGGGGACGTAGCAGCTCCCTGCCGTCCCGTCCGTCAGGTCAGCGGCACGTCCCGAGCGGCGGCATCCGTGAGCAGCCTCGTCGCCAGCACGTGCGTGCACGGTCCGCGGCTGCCGGCGTGCTTGGCCCACCACAGGCAGGTGCAGCTCAGCGGCTCGCGCGCGACGAAGTGCCGGTGGTCCTCGGAGCGGACGGTCCACCCCTGCGGCGTCGGCGTGACCGCCCCGTCGGCCACCAGACGTCGGGCCCCCTTCAGGCGGGGGTTGTCGGCCTCGACCCGGCTCGTGTCCCAGGGCAGCTCCCGGTGGAACCAGCCCTCCTCGAGCAGGTCGAAGCCGACCTTGCCGGTGGCGGCGAGGTAGCCGATGCCGGCCTCCACCTCGGCCGCCCCCAGCCCGGTGGCCCTCCCCAGCGCCGCCCGGTCGATGCGGGGCTCCCACGCCAGGTGCTCCAGCAGCTGCAGCGCGGAGCTCTCCGCGGACGCGGCCAGCAGCGTCGTCAGCAGCCCGCCCTCGCCGGAGAACCCGCGGTAGGTCTCCGGCGACAGCACCACCGTCAGGGTGGCGCCCGGCAGGTCGAGGACCCAGGCGCTGGCCAGATCCCCCGCGCCCTCACCCGCGAACACCCGCAGCCGCGTCGCGAACCGGGCGACCCGCGCGGTGGCGGCGAGCCGGGCCGCCCCGGCCAGGTGGATCGAGCCGGGGGTCCGTCGCAGGCTCTGCCGCAGCCCGCCGGGCGCGGGCACCAGGTGGTAGGACGGACCGGGCGTGGCCCGCGGCAGCGACGCCAGCCAGCGGGCCGCCACCGGACCGGGTAGCTCGGCCCGCTGGGTCATCCGGGAGGTCAGCACCGGGACCTCGGCGAAGCCGCGGACCCACCGGTGCGGCAGGTCGACCGGCCGCTGGACGTGCGTCTCCTCGGGCGTCGACACGGCCAGCCCGTCGGTGCCCACGTCCAGGTGCAGCAGCGCCGTGCGCCCGACCCCGGCGAGCGCGGTACGCATCGGTTGGTTGACGTCGACGTTGGTCGTGCCGTGGGCGACCTCCCCGCCCTCGATCCCGTCGGGCAGCAGGTCGAGCCGGGCGTG
>DATISK010000008.1:0-10815 GCA_035581545.1 Ornithinimicrobium sp.
AGCGTTCGTCCTGAGCCAGGATCAAACTCTCCGATAAAAACCAAAACTCTTACCAAAGAATCCAGTTTCCTGACAAACAAACCACCACACCCCACCGGGGGGCAGAAGCGCGGTGGCAAAACAAATACATGGCATCAATAACTGACACGCTGTTGAGTTCTCAAGGATCGGACACACACCATCAAACACCCACACAACCGCGCGAGCCTCATCCGGGGCAACCTCTTCAGGTTAGTCTCTTCGACTCTGCGGAGTCAAGTCCGTGTGGCGGTCGAGGACCGCCCGGTCGAAGAGGATGCCGACCCGGGACCGGCCACCGTTTCGGTGTCCGTGCCTCCCTGTCGGTGCGGCGAGAGACAACTGTAGGGCGCTCCTCCGGGGAACACAAATCCGCAGGTCAGCGACCTGCGGCCGGTCTGCGGGCCGCTCAGGGCGGCTCAGTCCGGGGTGTCCGCCGGCCGACGGGCGGCCGCGAGGTTCTTGCGTCCCCGCCGCAGCAGCGCCACCTGACCGTGCAGGAAGTCCGCGGCCGTCACCAGGCGGTCCACGTCGCCGACCTTCTCGTTGTTCAGGCTCACTCCTCCCTCGCCGACGAGTCGGCGGGCCGCGCCCTTGCTGTCGGCGAGACCGGTGAGCACCAGCGCCTCCACGACGCTGCTCCCCGCCGGCACGTCGGCACCCGGGAGCTCGGCCGTGGCGTCGCGCAGGGTGCGGGCGTCGATCGCCGTCGGCTCGCCGCGTCCGAAGAGGACCTGGCTCGCCGCCTCGACCTGCTCGGTGGCGGCGGTGCCGTGGACCAGCGAGGTGACGTCCCGCGCCAGGGCGCGGTGCGCCTCCCGGCGATGGGGAGCCTCCGCGGTGGACCGGTCCAGCGCGTCGACCTCCTCCGGACCCCGGTCGGTGAAGGCCCGCAGCAGACGCACCACGGACGCGTCCTCCACGTTCAGCCAGTACTGGTAGAAGGCGTAGGGGCTGGTGAGGTCCGGGTCCAGCCACACGGCGTTGCCCTCGCTCTTGCCGAACTTTCGTCCCGAGGAGTCGGTCATCAACGGGGTCGTCAGCGCGTGCACGGCCACCCCTTCGACCCGGTGCACGAGGTCCACCCCCGCGGTGAGGTTCCCCCACTGGTCGTTGCCCCCAGTCTGCAGGGTGCAGCCCTGGTCGCGGTAGAGCTGCAGGAAGTCCAGGGCCTGGAGGATCTGGTAGCTGAACTCGGTGTAGGAGATCCCCTCCTGGCTCTCCAGCCGCGCCGCCACGGAGTCCTTCCGCAGCATCTGGTTGACCCGGAAGTGCTTGCCCAGGTCCCGCAGGAAGTCCAGCGCCGAGATGTCCTCGGTCCAGTCCAGGTTGTTGACGACGACCGCGGGGTTGTCGCCCTCGAAGTCCAGGAACGGGCGCACCTGCTCGGTGATCCGCCCCACCCACTCGGCCGTCTGCTCCTTGGACTTCAGCACCCGCTCGGCGGTGGGTCTGGGGTCGCCGATCAGACCGGTCGAGCCCCCCACCAGGGCGATGACCCGGTGCCCGGCCCGCTGCAGGGAGCGCAGGACGATGAGCTGGAGCAGGTGCCCGAAGTGCAGGCTGGGAGCGGTCGGGTCGAAGCCGCAGTAGACGGTGACCCTCCCCTCGTCCAGGGTCCGGCGCAGGGCCTGCTCGTCGGTGGTCTGGGCCACGAGGCCCCGCCACCTCAGCTCGTCGAGGATGTGGGTCACGAAGGGGTCCTCCCGGTCGGTCGCTGGTGAGGCCGGTCTCGGCCCGGTTCAGCCTACTGGGGGCGACGCCGCGGACCGCCCGCGCGGTAGGTGGAGACCGAGGGCTCACCGGCCAGGAAGAAGCGCCAGGGGTATGCGGTCCCGTCGCCGCCCTCGCCGGACACCCCGACCCGTGGGCCACGCTCGATCCGGTCCACCGGGGCCTCCCGCACCAGGACCCGGACGGGCGCCGCCGGCGCCAGCAGGTCTTGTCCGTCGTGCCCGCGGTCCAGCCCGAGACTGGCGGCCAACCGGGCCGGACCCCTGGCCAGGTCCCGGTGCGGGTGGGGGCGGGTCCTCCCCGCGTCCCGGCGCCCGCGGGCGGCCGACTCCCCCGCCACCACCTCCCCGGCGCGCAGGAGCACGGCCGACGCCTCGCCGTCGGGACCGCACACCACGTTGCAGCACCAGTGCATCCCGTAGGAGAAGTAGACGTAAAGGTGCGCGGGCGGCCCGAACATGACCTCGGTGCGCCGGGTGGGGCCCCGGAAGGCGTGCGAGCCCGGATCCCGGGTCCCGGCATACGCCTCGACCTCGGTCAGCCGGACCGTCACTCCCCCGGCGCTGACGTGCGCTCCGAGCAGGGCGGGCGCGACCTCGAGGACCGGCCGGGCGAACCAGTCCCGGTCGGGCTGGTGCAGCTGCGGGGTGCCCGTACCCGTCGCCGCCGGCTGCCCCGCTCCGCGCTCAGTCACGCACGCGCGGCAGGTCCTGCACCCAGTGCCGGTGCTGGGCGACCTGCTTGAGCAGGTGCGCGTGCTGCTCGCTGACGCGGGCCGGGGCGGTGCCGCCGTGGGCGTTGCGCGACGCGAGCGACCCGTGGACGGTCAGCACCTCGTGCACCCGGGGGTGCAGGTGCGGGCTGATCGCGGCGAGATCCTCGTCGGTGAGCTCGTCCAGGCCGATGCCCCGGCCCTCGCAGACGCGCACGCACTCGCCCGCGACCTCGTGGGCGACCCGGAAGGGCACGCCCTCCCGCACGAGCCACTCGGCGACGTCGGTCGCCAGGGAGAACCCCTGCGGAGCGAGCTCCTCCAGGCGGTCGACGTGGAAGGTCAGCGTGGCCACCATGCCGGAGACGGCGGGCAGCAGCACCTCGAGGGTGTCGACCGCGTCGAAGACCGGCTCCTTGTCCTCCTGCAGGTCACGGTTGTAGGCCAGCGGCAGGCCCTTGAGGGTGGCCATCAGGCCGGCGAGGTCACCGATGAGCCGTCCCGCCTTGCCCCGGGCGAGCTCGGCGACGTCCGGGTTCTTCTTCTGCGGCATGATGCTGGACCCGGTGGAGAAGGCGTCGTCGAGGGTGACGAAGCCGAACTCCGCCGTGGCCCAGAGGATGACCTCCTCGGCGAGCCGGGACAGGTCGACGGCGACCATGGTCGCGACGAAGGAGAACTCCGCGGCGAAGTCCCGGGAGGCGGTGCCGTCGATGGAGTTCTCGCTGGCGCGGTCCATGCCGAGGTCGTGCGCGATCAGCTCCGGGTCAAGGCCCAGGGAGGAGCCGGCCAGCGCACCGGACCCGTAGGGGGACACCGCCGCCCGGGCGTCCCAGTCCTGCCACCGCTCGACGTCGCGCACGAGGGCCCAGGCGTGCGCCTGGAGGTGGTGGGCGAGCAGCACCGGCTGGGCGTGCTGCAGGTGAGTGCGCCCGGGCATGGCGGTGTCCGGATGTGCCGCCGCCTGGTCCAGGAGCGCCTGGACCACGTCGAGGACCTTGCCTGCGAGCAGCCGGGACTGGTCGCGCAGGTACATCCGGAACTGGGTGGCGACCTGGTCGTTGCGCGACCGGCCGGCCCGCAGGCGGCCGCCGACGTCGGCACCGACCCGCTCGATGAGTGCCCGCTCCAGCGCCGTGTGCACGTCCTCGTCCTCCGGGGCCGGTGTGAAGGCCCCGGAACGCACGTCCGCACCCAGCCGACGGAGTCCGTCCAGCATGGCCGCGAGGTGCTCGTCCGAGAGCAGGCCGGCCTTGTGCAGCACCCGCGCGTGGGCGCGGGAGCCCGCCAGGTCGTACGGCGCCAGGCGCCAGTCGAAGTGCGTGCTCTTGCTGAGCGCCGCCAGGGCGTCGCTCGGGCCGCCGGTGAAGCGGCCTCCCCACAGGCTTACGGTCATGGGCCCAGTCTCCCTCATGGTCGAGGGCCCGGCCGGACCCGGTCCCCGCCCCGTCATCCGTGCCCGTTGTCCCCGACGTCGGCGATCGAGAGCAACCGCTCGGCCGTTCCCGGCCCACCGTCCGGGGCCGTGGTGATGACGAGGATGGTGTCGTCGCCGGCGATCGTGCCCAGCACGTCCGGGTCGTCGCTCCGGTCGATGGCCGCGGCGAGGAACTGGGCAGCTCCCGGCGGGGTGCGCAGCACCACCTGGTTGCCGACCGCGCGGGCGCTGACGAGCAGCTCCTGCAGCAGACGGACCAGCCGGGCCGACACCTCCTGGGCGTCCTGGGCGGGGCGCGGGGTGGTGTCCCCACCCTCCCCGGGCACGGCATACACGAGCTGTCGACCCCGACGCACCTTCACCGCCCCCAGGTCCACGAGGTCCCGCGACAGGGTCGCCTGGGTGACGTGGATGCTGTCCTCGGCGAGCAGGTCCAGGAGCTGTCCCTGCGAGCCCACCGCGTGGCGCTCGAGCAGGTCGGCGATCCGTTGGTGGCGGGCGGCCCGCGTCATCGGAATGCTGGTCACGGCGTGACTATACAAGAGTGTGCATGAGTATGCGGTCTCGGCGGTCCGTGGTGGTGCCGCGGCTCGCGCCGCGGGGCGGGGACCGCAGGTCGGTCAGCCGGCCGCACCGCGGCCGCACCACGTGTGTCCGTCAGCCCCGGAGCGGGTCGTCCTCGCCCCAGGGCCGCAGGCGGAGCATCCGCTCCCCCTCGCCGAGTCCTGCCCGGGATCGTTCACGCAGCACGTCGAGGTCGTCGGTGCCCGCGCGCACGAAGCGGCCGCTGAAACCGTCCAGCTCGCCGTCGGCGATGGCCAGGACCAGCGCCGTCACGTCGTCGGGGTCGGTCCACTCGGTGCGGTCCTGGTGCATCTGCATCGAGTGCGTCATGTCGGACTCGATCACGCCAGGAGCCAGGTCGAAGGCGCGCACGCCGTGCTCGGCGCCGGCCAGCGCGACCCCACCCGTCAGCCGCGCGAGGGCGGACTTGGAGGCGTGGTAGGCCGTGAGCACGTCGCTCTCACGCGTCCCGGACCCCGAGTTGAGGTTGATGACGCGGCCGCCGTCCCCGGCGACCATGTGGGGCACCACGGCCCGCATGAGCAGGAAGGGACCCCTGACGTTGGTGACCATGACCTGCCACCACTCGTCCACGTCGGCCTCCCACAGCGGCTGCTCGGTCTCGATCAGGCCGGCGTTGTTGACGAGCAGGTCGATCCGGCCGTGACGGTCCAGGACCTCCCGGACCGCGCCGTCGACGGCGGCCTCGTCGGTGACGTCGCAGACGAGCCCCTCGGCCCCGTCGGCGACCCGGCCGGAGCGGGACAGACCGACGACCCGCCAGCCCGCCCCGAGCAGCGCGTCGACGATGTGCGCCCCGATGCCGCGGGAGGCACCGGTGACGAGGGCGACGTGATCAGCACGAGAAGCAGTCATGGTCGACCACCCTACGCGCGGCCGGTCATCGCTGGACGGCGCCGTGGTCCTCCGCGGCGCGGGCGACTGCGGCGTCCCGGGCGGCGTTGACCTCCTCGGTCGTCAGGGTCCGGTCAGGGGCGCGGAAGTGCATCCGGAAGGCCAGGGAGTGCTGCTCCGCCCCGATCTGGTCGCCGACGTAGACGTCGAACAGCTCGACCGACTCCAGGAGCGGCCCGGCGCCGGCGCGCAGGGACTCGGCCACGTCGCCGTAGCGCACCGTGCGGGCCACCACCAGCGCCACGTCCGAGGAGGCCATCGGGTGGGTGGACAGCGGTCGCACCTGCGTGCGGTGGTCGCTGGCGGCCACCAGGACGTCCAGGTCCAGCTCCGCGGCCGAGGTGCGCTCCGGCAGACCGAGACGCTGGATCACCTGGGGGTGCAGCTCGCCGGCCCGGCCGACACCGGTCCCGTCCGGCAGGACCAGCTCGACGCACCGCCCCGGGTGGAAGGGAGGACGCCCGGCGGGTCGGCGCTCCACCGTGACCCCGAGGGAGTCGCAGACCGCGTGGGCCCACGCGACCACGTCGGTGACGTCGAGGCGGCGACCCGGCCCCCACCATCCGGCGCGGTCCGCCTGGCCTGAGCCGACGATCGCCACGTGCCAGGGCTGAGCCGGAACGGCGCCGCGGATCTGCTGCAGGACAGCGTCGTCGGGTCGGACCCCGACGCCGGGGACCGGTGCCGACGCGGTGTGGTCGGGCAGGGTGACCGTGTCGATCTCGAAGATCGCCACGTCCCTCGACCCTCGGGAGAGGTTGCGGCGCAGAGCCTCCGGCAGCGTCTGCAGGAGCTCCGTCCGCATGAGGGGCGCCTCGTCCGACAGCGGGTTGGCCAGGCGCAGGGCCTGCCGACGCGGGTCGTCCGTGGCCAGGCCCAGGTCGTCGAAGCCGCGCTCCCCGACGAAGGGGTAGGTGAGCACCTCCTGCAGCCCCTGCCCGGCGAGGGCTGCGGCGACGGTCCGGCGGCTGCGCTGCCCGTGCGTCAGCCCGCGGCCACCGACGGCCCGAGGGAGCACCGAGGGGATCTTCTCGTAACCGTCGATGCGGGCGATCTCCTCCACCAGCGTCGGCGCGTCGGTCAGGTCCGGTCGCCAGCTCGGCGGGGTCACGAGCACGGCGCCGGCGCGCGCCGCAGGAGGTGGGTCGGCGGACACACCCGCGGCGGGTTCCTCGCCGTCGTGCCCGGCCGGGTCCAGGCGGCAGCCGATCATCGCGAGGATCTGGCGGACCCGGTCGGCCGGGTAGTCCACCCCCACGTAGCGGGCGGGCAGGGTCAGGTCCAGACGGATCGGGGCCGGGGGCTCGGCCCGCTCGTCCCGGTCGGTGATCGCGGGGTCGGCCGAGCCGCCCCCGTGCTCGACGAGCAGGTCGACGGCCAGCTGGGCCGCCGCGTCGGCGACCGCCGGGTCCACCCCCCGCTCGAACCGTTTGGCCGCCTCGCTCGACACCCGGTGGCGGCGCGAGCTGCGGGCCACCGTGCGCGGGTCGAAGTGGGCGGACTCGATGAGCACGTCCGTGGTGGTGCCGGGGGTGACCTCGCCGTCCTCGCCGCCCATCACCCCGGCCAGGGCCAGCAGGTGCCCGCCCTCCGGCCCGCAGGTGATCAGCAGGTCCTCCGGATCCAGGACCCGGTCGACGTCGTCGAGGGTCCGCAGCCGCTCCCCCGCCCGGGCGCGGCGGACCACCACCGGCGCCTCCAGCCTGGCCAGGTCGAAGGCGTGCAACGGCTGCCCCAGGGCGAGCATCACGTAGTTGGTCACGTCCACGGCCAGACCGATCGGTCGCATGCCCGCCTCGGTGAGGCGTCGGGCCATCCACTCCGGCGTCCGCCGGGTCAGGTCGAGGTCCCGCACGATCCTGGCCACGTACCGGTCGCAGCCGGGCACCCCGTCCAGGGGTTCCTGGTCGGCCAGCTCCACGGCATACCCGTCCTCCGTCGCCGGGTCCACCCGCAGGTCCGCGGGGTCGGTGAAGGGGGCGCCGGTGGAGTGGGAGTACTCGCGGGCGATGCCGCGGATCGAGAAGCAGTAGCCGCGGTCGGGCGTGACGTTGACCTCGACGACCTCGCGGTCCAGGCCGAGGACGCCCACCAGGTCGTCGCCGGGGGCGAGTCCGAGCTGCTCCACGCGGTCGGCGCCCAGCAGCCGGGGCAGCACGATGATGCCCTCGTGGTCGTCGCCGATGCCCAGCTCGCGGACCGAGCAGATCATCCCGGCGGAGACGTGGCCGTAGGTCTTGCGGGCCGAGATCGGCATCGGTCCCTGCGGGGTCGGCAGCACGCCTCCGGGCAGGATGACCGCGACGAGGTCGCCGACCTCGAAGTTGTCCGCGCCGCAGACGATGCCCTGGGGCTCGCCGGTCCCGTTGGCCTCCGCGACGTCCACCTGGCACCAGTTGATCGTCCTGCCGTTCTTCTGCGGCTCCGGGTGCTTCTCGAGCACCCGGCCGACGACCAGGGGTCCACCCACCCCGCTGGTGTGCAGGCCCTCCTCCTCGAGCCCCACGGCCACGAGGTCCGCGGCGATCTGCCCGCCGGTGACCTTCGCCGGCAGCTCGACGTACTCGCCCAGCCAGTCGACCGGAACCCGCATCAGATCTCCATCCCGAACTGCGCGTTGAAGCGCACGTCTCCCTCGATCAGCTCCCGCATGTCGGTGATGCCGTGGCGGAACATCGCTGTCCGCTCCACGCCCATGCCGAAGGCGAAGCCCTGGTAGCGCTCCGGGTCGACCCCGCAGGCGCGCAGGACGTTGTGGTTGACCATGCCGCAGCCGCCCCACTCGATCCAGCCGGTGCCGCCGCAGGTGCGGCACCCGGCGTCCTCGCCGCGGCAGACGAAGCAGCGGAAGTCCATCTCCGCGCTGGGTTCGGTGAACGGGAAGAAGGCGGGGCGCAGCCGGGAGACGATCCCGGGCCCGAACATCGCCTCGGCGAGGCGGTCCAGGGTGCCCTTGAGGTGGGCCATGGTCAGGCCCTCGTCGACGGCCAGTCCCTCGAGCTGGTGGAAGACCGGCGTGTGGGTGGCGTCGAGCTCGTCGGTGCGGAAGGTCTTGCCGGGCACGGCGACGTAGAGCGGGACCCCCCGCTCGAGCAGCGAGCGCGCCTGGACCGGCGAGGTGTGCGTGCGCAGCACCAGCCCGGCGTCGGCCGGGTCCACGAAGAAGGTGTCCTGCATCTGCCGGGCGGGATGGTCCTTGCCGAAGTTGAGGGCGTCGAAGTTGAACCACTCCGCCTCCACCTGCGGCCCCTCGGCGATCTCCCAGCCCATGCCCACCATGGCGTCGGCCATCCGCTCGGCGGTGACCGTGAGCACGTGCCGCCGTCCCAGAGGACGGCGGGCGGGGACCGCGGTCAGGTCCGTCGCCTCCTC
The DNA here is from genome assembly GCA_035581545.1 of Ornithinimicrobium sp. Lineage (GTDB taxonomy): Bacteria > Actinomycetota > Actinomycetes > Actinomycetales > Dermatophilaceae > Ornithinicoccus. The sequence continues at coordinate 8,754 of DATISK010000008.1, forward strand.
GACGAGGATCCGCTCGTCCCGCTCCGCCTCGAGCTCGGCCTGCCGGGCCGTCAGCGCGGCGTTGACGCGGCCACGGGCCTGCCCGACCCGCCGTCCGGCCTCGGCCTTGGCGCTCGGGGGCAGGGCGCCGATCTCCCGGTTGGCCAGCGCGAGGGGCGAGCGTTCGCCGGCGTGCGCCAGGCGCGCGGCCTTGAGCGCCTCCAGCGAGTCCGCGGCGGCGATGGCCGAGAGCGCGTCGTCGACGCCCCGCTCGACCGTCTCCGGCGCGAGGGCGGCGACCTCGACGGGGTCGTAGTTGGTGTTGGGTCCGGACACCTGCGCAAGTGTAGGCGGCGTCGCGACGGCCCGGGACGAGCACCTAGGCTTCGGCCATGCCCCCTGTGACGACCTCGCTCCTGCACGCCGCCCGCGGGACCCTGGTGGGTGCCGCGGAGGTGGTGCCCGGGATCAGCGGGGGCACCGTGATGCTCATCGTCGGCATCTACGAGCGGCTCGTCACCTCGGCCGGTCACTTCGTCGGCGGTCTGCGCCTCCTCCTCCCCGACCGGCCGGCCGGCCGGTCCGAGCTCGCCCGGGTCCGCTGGGACGTCGTGGTCCCGGTGGTCATCGGCATGGTGCCGGCCGCGCTGCTCACCGCCGCCCTCGTCGCACCGGTCGCCGAGCGGCACCCGGTGCCCACCCTGGGGCTCTTCCTCGGGATGAGCGCTGCCGCGGTGCTCGTGCCGGCCACCCTGGTCGGCCGGGCCTGGACCCCTCGCTACGTCGCGCTCGCCGCCGCCGCGGCCGTCGTGGCGGCCGTCCTCGTGGGGCTGCCGCCCCAGCACCTGCCCGCCCATCCGGCCGTGGTCTTCCCCGCCGCGGCGGTCGCCGTCTGCGCGCTGGCCCTCCCCGGGCTGTCCGGCTCCTTCCTCCTGCTGACCCTCGGGCTCTACCAGCCCACCCTGGCCGCCCTCAACGAGCGGGACTGGAGCTACCTGCTCGTCTTCGGTGCGGGCGCGGCCGTCGGGCTCGCGTCCTTCCTCCGCCTCCTGCAGCGCCTGCTGGAGCACCACCACGCGACGACGCTGGTCGTCCTCACCGGCGTGATCGTCGGGGCCCTGCGGGCGCTGTGGCCGTGGCAGGACGACGACCGCGGACTGCTCGCGCCGGACGGAGAGGTGGCGCTCACGATCACCCTGGCCGTCGTCGGAGCGCTGGCCGTGCTGGTCCTGGCCGTCCTCGGTCGCCGCGCGGAGTGACCGCACGCCGGGTGCTCCCACCGCGCCCGGACCAGCCCGAGGACCTCAGACCGCGCCCGTGGCCACCGCGGAGGCGTGCAGGCAGACGGTCGCCGCCATCGCCAGGTTGAGGGACTCGGCCCGACGGATGGGCACGGACACCACCTCGTCGCACGCGGCGAGCACCTCGGGCTGCAGGCCCCAGGCCTCGTTGCCCATCACCCAGGCGTGCGGCGCGGTCAGGTCCACGTCGGGCAGCGCCGTCGGGCCCGAGCCGTCGGCCGCCAGCAACCGGATCCCCCGGTCCTTGCAGGCCCGCAGCAGCTCGGCCACCGGGAGGCCCACGGTGACGGGCAGGTGGAACAGCGAACCCGCGGTCGACCGCACGACCTTGGGGTTGTAGACGTCGACCGAGGCCGCGCTCACCAGCACCGCGGAGGCGCCGAAGGCGTCCGCCCCCCGCAGGACCGTCCCGGCGTTGCCGGGGTCGCGCACGTGGGCGAGGACGACGACGAAACCGTGCGTGCCGACCGCGTCCAGCGCCCGGTCCAGGGGGACGTCGACACGGCGGGCCACCCCCAGCACCCCCTGCGGGTGCTCGGTCCCGGCCATGGCTGCGAGCACGTCCTCGGTGCACACGTGCACCGGCACGCCGAGGGCCCGGGCCTCCTCCAGGAGCGGGGTATGGCGTTGCTCCGCGGCCCCGGTGACGTAGAGCACCTCCGCCGCGGACGCGGCATGCCCGAGCAGCTCCCGCACCCCCTGCGGGCCCTCGACGAGGAAGCGCCCCTGCTTGTCCCGGGCAGCACGACGCCCCAGCGCCGCGACCTGCCTGACGCGGTCGC
>DATISK010000009.1:0-8980 GCA_035581545.1 Ornithinimicrobium sp.
CTGCCTGGCAGCCGAGGAGTCACCTTACCCTACGGTTCGGTGTCCACCGAATCGCTTCCCTCCCCTGTGGAGGTGCGCGTTTCGCGCTGGGGTACCAGGACTCGAACCTAGACTAACTGAACCAGAATCAGTCGTGCTGCCAATTACACCATACCCCAAGGGGTATCTCCGCCCGGATTTTCCGGGCGGCGAACCGAGGAGTTACCTTACCGTGCTCCCCTGCCGGACCCAAATCGCGGCCTAGAGCTCGGAGCGCAGCCGCCGCAGCCGGGCCAGGGTCTCGTGCTTGCCCAGGATCTCCATGGACTCGAACAGGGGTGGGCTGATGCGCTGCCCGGAGACGGCGGTGCGCAACGGGCCGAAGGCGAACCGGGGCTTGAGCCCGAGCCCGTCCACCAGCGCGGCCCGCAGGGCCTCCTCGATCCGGACGGCCGTCCACTCCACGCCACCGCCCAGCGGCTGGGGGTGGGCACCCGAGATCTCCTCCAGCGCAGCCGCAGCGGCGTCCAGGACGGTCCCCGCATCCTCCTTGAGCTGTCCGCGGGCGTCGTCGGCGATCGGCAGCTCGTCGCCGCGGACGTAGAACGGCGCCACCAGGGGCACCGCCTCGGAGAGCACCTGGACACGGGTCTGGATCAGCTCGGCGACCGCCTCCAGGCGGGCCAGCTCCCCCATGCCCGACTGAGGGCCCAGCACCCCGGCGGCGCGCAGCACGGGCAGCAGGCGCGCGGTGAAGTCGGCCAGCGGCAGCATCCGCAGGTGGTCGGCGTTGATCGCCTCGGCCTTCTTCTGGTCCCAGCGGGCCGGGTTGGGGTTGACGTCCCTCGCCTCGAAGGCCGCCACCAGCTCCTCGGGCGTGAAGACGTCCCGGTCGGGGCCGATCGACCAGCCGAGCAGCGCCAGGTAGTTGATCATGCCCTCCCGCACGAACCCCCGCTCGCGGTGCCGGAACAGGTCGGACTCCGGGTCCCGCTTGGAGAGCTTGCGGTTCCCCTCCCCGAGCACGAGCGGCAGGTGGGCGAAGGTCGGGACCCGGTCCGCCACACCGACCTCGATGAGCGCGCGGTAGAGGGCCACCTGTCGAGGGGTCGAGGAGAGCAGGTCCTCGCCCCGGATCACGTGGGTGATCCGCATGAGGGCGTCGTCGACCGGGTTGACCAGCGTGTAGAGCGGCTGCCCGTTGCCGCGCACGATGACGAAGTCGGGCACCGAGCCGGCGCGGAAGGTCACCTCGCCCCGGACCAGGTCGGCGAAGGTGATGTCCTCGTCGGGCATGCGCAGGCGCAGCACCGGCTCGCGACCCTGACCGCGCAGCTCGGAGCGCTGCTCGGGGGTCAGGTCGCGGTCGTGGTTGTCGTAGCCCAGCTTGGGGTCGCGCCCGGCCGCGCGGTGCCGTGCCTCGACCTCCTCGGGCGTCGAGAAGGACTCGTAGGCCAGGCCCGCCTCCACCAGCTGCCGCACGACCCCGTCGTAGACGTCGCGGCGCTCGCTCTGCCGGTAGGGACCGTAGGGACCGCCGACCCCCGGACCCTCGTCGTAGTCCAGACCGAGCCAGGCCATGGCCTCCTGGAGCTGCTCGGCGGACTCGGCGCTGTCCCGCGCGGCGTCGGTGTCCTCCAGGCGGAAGACGAAGGTGCCTCCGTGGTGCCGGGCGAAGGCCCAGTTGAACAGGGCGGTCCGGGCCATCCCCACGTGCGGGGTACCGGTCGGGCTGGGGCAGAAGCGCACCCGCACGTCGGAACCGGTGACCTCGGCATCGACCTGCTCGGACTCGTGCGGCGCAGCGGGAACGGGGTTCGTCGTCATGGTCCGGTCAGACTACCGTCGGACTCATCCCTCCAGCATCGCCGTGGTGACGCTCTCCTGCACCCAGGACAGGAAGTCGTAGTAGGCCATCTTCTGGGCGGTCACCGGATCCAGGTCCGTCGCCCCTTCCAGCGCGGCCTCCAGCTGGTCGTGCAGCCGCTCGGAGTCCTCGTCGGTGCGCAGGCCGAGCCGCTCCCCCAGGACGAGCCGCACGTCGGTGAGGGCGACGGCCAGGGCGTGCGCCTGGGCGGCGTCCAGGGACAGCTCGGGCGGCCGGGCCGCCTCCAGCGCGGCGACGGCGGCGCCGATCGTGGCCGCCTTGCGGGTGCGCAGCCCGTGCTCGGTGAGCCGGCGGAACTCCCTGGCCTGCTCGTCGTCGTCGCGCGAGGCCGGGGGCAGCAACCGGGCCAGCGCCGGGTCCGCCGGCTCCTCGGGGTCCACGTCCTCGCCGCGGCCGGCGACGAGGTCGAGGAAGGGGTCCCCGCTGTCGGGCCGCTCCGGAGCGACGAAGGCGCGGGTGAGCCGCAGCACGTGCAGCAGCACCTCCACCTCCTCGGCGTCGAAGCCGCCCACGAGGCGGTCCCCCTCCCGCCGGAACGCGGTCGCCATTCCCTGCCCCCTAACCCTGGTCCGCGTGCTGGAAGGTGGCCCACAGGCCGTAGCCGTGCATGGCCTCGGTGTCGGCCTCCACCTGCTCACGGCTCCCGGTGGAGACGACCGCACGACCCTTGCTGTGCACGTCCATCATGAGCTTCTCCGCGCGCGCACGGGGGTAGCGGAAGTGGGTCTGGAAGACCCACGTCACATAGCTCATGAGGTTGACCGGGTCGTTCCAGACCAGGCAGACCCACGGGGTGTCCAGCTCCGGGCGGTCCAGCACGGCCACCCCGCCCTGCTCGCGGGGGGACGTCTGCGGACCGGTCGGCGGGGCAGGCGGTGGGGGGACGTCGACGGGCACCCGTCCACTGTAGGCGGCGGGGCGGGTGGGCTCTACGCTGCAAGGGTGAACCCGAGCACGGCTCTGCTGACGGACCACTACGAGCTGACGATGGTCCAGGCGGCCCTGGCGAGCGGCCACGCCGACCGCCGGTGCGTCTTCGAGGCCTTCGCCCGACGGCTTCCGGACGGACGCCGCTACGGCGTGGTGGCCGGCACCGGGCGCGTGCTGGAGTCGCTGCGCGACTTCCGCTTCGGCGAGGACGAGCTGGCTTTCCTCGAGGAGCACCGGGTGGTCGACCGGCGCACGCTGCGGTGGCTCGCGGACTACCGCTTCCACGGCGACGTCTGGGGGTATGCCGAGGGCGAGGTCTACTTCCCCGGGTCACCGGTGATGGTGGTCGAGGCGGGCTTCGCCGAGGGGGTGCTGCTGGAGACCTTGGTCCTGTCGGTCCTCAACCACGACTCCGCGGTGGCCTCGGCCGCGTCCCGGATGACCGCCTCGGCGCACGGACGTCCCTGCATCGAGATGGGTTCCCGGAGGACCCACGAGCAGGCCGCGGTGGCTGCGGCCCGCGCCGCCTACGTCGCCGGCTTCTCCTCGACCTCCAACCTGGAGGCCGGGCGCCGCCACGGGGTGCCCACCGCCGGCACCGCGGCCCACTCCTACACGCTGCTCCACGACGACGAGCGGGAGGCGTTCGCCAACCAGCTCGCCAGCCTGGGGCTGACCACCACCCTCCTGGTGGACACCTACGACGTCCCCGCGGCGGTGGAGCTGGCCGTCGAGCTGGCCGGGCCCGAGCTCGGTGGGGTGCGGCTGGACTCCGGCGACCTGGTCTCCCAGGCCCACGAGGTGCGCGAGCAGCTGGACGCCCTGGGCGCCGCCGGCACCCGGATCGTGGTCACCTCCGACCTGGACGAGTACGCGATCGCCGCGCTCCAGTCCGCTCCGGTCGACGCCTACGGCGTCGGCACGCGGGTCGTCACCGGCTCCGGGCACCCGGCGGCCGGCATGGTCTACAAGCTGGTCAGCCGCGAAAGCTCCGACGGGGTCATGGAGGGGGTGGCGAAGGCGAGCACGGACAAGGCGTCGGTGGGGGGTCGCAAGTACGCCCTGCGGCGAAGGGGACCGGACGGCACCGCGCAGGCCGAGATCATCGGCATCGACGAGCGGCCGGGGGACGACGGGGACGACCGCACGCTGCTGACCCCTCTGGTGCGCGAGGGCGAGGTGGTGGCCGCCACCGACGCCGGCACCGCGCGCGCCCACCACGAGAGGGCCCGCGCCGAGCTGCCCCAACGGGCCCTGCGCCTCTCCCACGGAGAACCCGCGATCCCGACCACCTATCTGGACGACTGGAGCTGAGGACCATGAGCCGCGCACTGATCATCGTCGACGTGCAGAACGACTTCTGCGAGGGAGGGTCGCTCGCCGTGGACGGCGGGGCACGGGTGGCTGCCGACGTGGGCACGCACCTGCGCCGGCACGGCCAGGACTACTCGGTCGTCGTGGCCACCGCCGACTGGCACGTGGACCCGGGCGACCACTGGTCGCAGGATCCCGACTACCGCACCACGTGGCCGGTGCACTGCCGCGCCGGCAGCCCGGGCGCCGACTTCCACCCCGACCTCGCACCCGCCCTGGAGCACGTCCAGGCCGTCTTCCGCAAGGGAGCCCACGAGGCGGCCTACAGCGGCTTCGAGGGGACCACCGAGGCGCACGGCCGCACCACCGGGCTCACCGAGTGGTTGACCGAGCGGGAGGTCCGCGGCGTGGACGTGGTGGGCCTGGCCACCGACCACTGCGTGCGGGCGACCGCCCTGGACGCCGTCCGGGCGGGCTTCGGCACCCGCGTGCTGACCGGCCTGTGCGCCGGGGTGGCCCCGGAGACGACCCGGAACGCCCTGGCCGAGCTGCGGGACGCCGGGGTCGAGGTCGTGGACGGCGCACCCGCCTGACCAGGACGGCTCCGCCGGACGCTCAGCTGGTCGAGAAGACCTCGCCCGAACCTCCGGGATCTGCGTGCAGGCCTCGGCTCCACGACCCGGCGTAGAGGCCGTCGTCGACGGCCCGTCCGGCCTCGCCGAGCTCGAGCGGGCGGAAGGTGTCGACCATGACGGCGGTCTCGTCGAAGTACTCCACCCCCAGCGACGCCTCCGTGGCGCCGGGCTGGGGACCGTGCGCGTGGCCACCGGGGTGCACCGAGATCGACCCCTTGCCGATCCCGCTCCCCTTGCGGGCCTCGTAGTCCCCGTCGACGTAGAACATGATCTCGTCGGAGTCGACGTTGGAGTGGTAGTAGGGCACCGGCACGGCCAGGGGGTGGTAGTCCACCTTGCGCGGCACGAAGTTGCACACCACGAAGTTGTTCCCCTCGAACACCTGGTGCACCGGTGGCGGCTGGTGGACCCGGCCGGTGATCGGCTCGAAGTCGCCGATGTTGAAGGCGTAGGGGTAGAGGCAGCCGTCCCACCCGACGACGTCGAACGGGTGGTAGGGGTAGGTGTAGACGGTGCCGACCAGTCCCCCGGAGGAGTGCTCTCCCGATCCGCGGTGCTTGATGAGCACCTCGGTCGGCTCCTGCGGGTCGGCACCGACGTCCTCGGCCAGGAGCGGCCCGTCGGGACCGCGCAGGTCGCGCTCGCAGTAGGGGGCGTGCTCCAGCAGCTGGCCGAACCTGGACAGGTAGCGCCGGGGCGGGCCGATGTGGCTGTTGGCCTCGATGACGTAGGCGCGCAGCGGTTCGGCCCAGCCCTCGTCCCCCTCGACCAGCGGCAGCCACCTGTGGGTGGTGGCGCGGGGCAGGATCAGGTAGTCGCCCTCGCCCACCAGGAAGGAGCCGAAGACCGTCTCCACCCGGGCCCCGCCGCGCTCCACGTAGACGCACTCGTCCCCGATCGCGTTGCGGTACAACGGGCTCGGTGCGTCGGCGACGACGTAGAGCAGGCGCACGTCGGCGTTGCCCAGGACCAGCCGGCGGCCGGTCACGACGTCGACCCCCCGCTGGAGGGACGCCCACCCGTCCTCGCCCGGCCCCTCGTCGTCGCGGAAGAGGTCGTGCAGCCTCAGGTGGCGCGGCAGCAGCGGGTGGTTCGGCACCGTCGACATGTCTCCCAGGTCCCACACCCGGGCGTCGGCCACCGCCGAGGGGATGTTGCGGTGGTAGAGCAGGGAGGAGTCCGAGGAGAACCCCTCCTCCCCCATCAGCTCCTCGGAGTAGAGCCGGCCCTGCGGGTCGCGGTGCTGGGTGTGCCGCTTCGGCGGGACGTCCCCCGTGCTGCGGTAGTAGGCCATGTCGCCAGGCTCCGTTTCCTGCGGTCGTCGTGGTGCCGTCCCGGCGGCCCCACCCGGGGTGTCCGCCTCCCGGACGACGGTGTCCTCGTGCGTCACTGTGCAGTAGCCTCCCGGGCATGTCAACGAGGACGCCGCCCAGGAGCCTGTTCCGCGCGCTCGTCGACGACGCCGCGGTGTTCCCGCCGGGGGACGCGCCGGTCCCGGTCGCGTGGGCCGAGCACCTGCGGCTGCGCCGCGGAGGGTATGCGGACCTGCTGGGTCCGCTGCTCGTCGGCACCGCGCACGCGCAGGAGCTGGCGAGGGTGGCTGCCGGACCCGGTGGCGACCACGCACCGGTCGACGTGGCCGTCGTGGCACGCGCCGGCGTGCCGGTGCAGGAGCTGGTGACCGCCGCCACGCGGCTGCGTGGCCTCGACGCCGTGCGGGTGGTGTCCGTCGAGGTCACCCTCGACGAGGACGGATCCTCGCGCCACGCCCTGCCGCTGGTGCTCCCGGTGCCCGTGGAGGTCGACCGTGACCCAGCCACCCTCCCTGGTGCGCTCGACGAGCTGCGGAGCGCGGCCCCGACCGCCGCCGCACCGGTCCTGGCCAAGCTGCGCACCCAGGCGACCGCGGAGCATCCGGTGCCCACCGCGGTCGAGCTGGCCGGCTTCCTGTCCGCCGCGCAGGCCCGGGACCTGCCGGTGAAGCTGACCGGTGGCCTGCACCATGCGCTCGCCCGCACCTCGGCCGAAGGTCACGGGCGTCCGACGCTGCAGCGTCACGGTCTCCTCAACGTGCTGGCCGCCCTCGTCCACCTCCACGGCGGGGCCGACGAGCAGACCCTGGCCGACGTGCTGACGGACGAGGACCCCGCCCGTCTCGGCGGCCTCCTGACCTCCCTCGACGAACCGTCGGTGGCACGCCTGCGGCACCGCTTCCGCTCGTTCGGCTGCTGCGGCGTCACCGACCCGCTGGACGAGCTCGTCGGCCTGGGACTGCTGGCAGCGGTCCCGGTCCCCCGCTGACCACCCGCCCCCCCGGAAAGGACCCCATGAGCCCCTCCCCCCTGGACCTGCCCGTCGACCACCCCTACGGTCCGCACCACCTGCCCTACGGCGCGGTGGGACGCGACGACGGTGAGCCCTGGGTCGCGGTGCGCCTCGGCGACCACGCCCTCGACCTCGCCTCCGCGGCCCAGGGCACGCCGTGGGCCGCAGCGCTCTCGGGGCCGGTCCTCAACCCCTTCCTGGACCTGGGGCCCCACGCCTGGGGCGGGCTGCGGGCGTGGCTGCAGGAGCAGCTCCTCGACGAGCAGGGCCGCGCCCGCCTCGAGCCGCACCTGCATCCGCTCGAGGAGCTCGTGACCCACCTGCCGGTCGCCGTCGCCGACTACGTCGACTTCTACGCCGGCGAGCACCACGCGACCAACGTAGGACGGATCTTCCGTCCCGACGGCGAGCCGCTGACGCCCAACTGGAAGCACCTGCCCATCGGCTACCACGGCAGGTCCTCGACCGTCGTCGTCAGCGGCACCGACGTCGTGCGGCCGCGAGGGCAACGCAGGGGCAAGGAGGACCCCGCCCCGGTGTTCGGACCGTCCGTGCGCCTGGACATCGAGGCGGAGCTGGCCTTCGTCGTCGGCGGAGGGACCTCGCTGGGCACGAGCGTGACGGTCGACGATGCCACCGGCCACCTGTTCGGGGTCGCCCTGTTCAACGACTGGTCGGCCCGGGACGTGCAGGCCTGGGAGTACGTGCCTCTCGGTCCGTTCCTGGGCAAGTCGTTCGCCTCGTCGATGGCGGCGTGGATCACGCCGCTGCCCGCCCTGGAACAGGCCCGGGTGCCGCTCCCGCCGCAGGACCCCGAGCCGCTCCCCTACCTGCGGGGGCGCGCCGACAGCCTCTTCGGCCTCGACCTGACGATGGAGGTCCGGCTCAACGGGACGCTCCTCGCCCGACCGCCCTACCGGGCGATGTACTGGTCGCCGACGCAGATGCTGGCCCACCTGACGGTCAACGGAGCCCGGCTGACCAGCGGGGACGTCTTCGCCTCGGGCACCGTCTCCGGGGCCGGGCCGCAGGAGCGCGGATCGCTCCTGGAGCTCACCTGGAACGGCACCGAGCCGGTCACGCTGGACGACGGCTCGACCCGCACCTTCCTCGAGGACGGCGACACGGTGACCATCACGGCGACCGCACCCGGTCCCTCGGGGAGCCTCCTGCAGCTGGCCGAGGTGACCGGGACGGTCCTGCCCGCGCCCTGACGGGGCGTCAGCGGTTGCGCACCACGTTGGTCCGCGCCGCCTTGTCGTGCAGGGCCTGCCGCTTGGCGTCCCACAGCGGCCACAACCCGTTGAGCAGCATGAAGATCTGTCCGATCCCGTTGATCGCCGAGGGCCCCTGCCAGACCAGCCCGCGGATGGCGGCCGCACCCCAGGGCAGCTGGCCGGGGGTCTCACGCATCCGCACGCGCAGCCCGGTGAGGAGCTTGCCGACGGTGGCACCGAGCAGGCGCAGCAGCACGATCTCGTAGGCCAGGCCCACGACCAGGCTGACCAGGCTGACGCGGAGCAGCCCCGAGGCCAGCCCCTCGGGGACCTCGAAGGCCGACGACGGGTCGGCCGTCATGATCCAGGTGGTGTAGTCCTCCAGCAGGGTGGGGTCGACGAGGGGCAGGATGACGAAGCCGGTCACCAGGCTGAGCAGGATGCCGTCGACGAGGCGGGCGAGCAGGCGCATCCCCCAGCCGGCCAACGGCTGGCCGTCCGGGGTGGTGTCCCGGTGCCGCGGCTGCTGCCACCGGTCGTCGGCGCCGGGCATCGGCGCGGACCACCCGCCCTGCTGCCGGCCGCCCCACTCCTGGGCGGACGGCCCCTGGCCGCCCCAGACCGGGGCCGGCGGGTCGGCCGGGCCGGCGGCGTGCCCGGCACCGGCCTGCCCGGCGGCGTCCAGCCCCGGC
>DATISK010000010.1:0-4067 GCA_035581545.1 Ornithinimicrobium sp.
AGAGTCCTTTGCGGCGGTGCTCTATAGTCGAGCAGCAGGTTCGGATAACGAGTACGTTCAGAGAGTAGGCCGAGGGTGGACCGATGACAAGGACCTCCGAGACACCACTTCCCGACGGGGTCGGGTCCCAGACGCTGGACCGGGGACTGCGGGTGCTGGAGATCGTCGCCGGTGCCGACGGGCTGGGGGTGGGCCAGGTCGCCGAGCTGGCCGGTCTGCACCGGTCGATCACCTACCGGATGGTGCGCACGCTGGAGCACCGGGGGCTGGTCGAGCGGGACGGGGAGGGCCGGTACGTGGCGGGGGCCAGGCTGGCCACGCTCGCCCGGGGGGTGGCGCCCACCCTGCGGGGCGTCGCCGCTCCCCGGCTGGCCACGCTGGCCGAGCGCACGGGACGGACCGCCTTCCTCGTCGTGGCCTCCGGCGACCTGGCGGTCACCGTGCACGTGGAGGAGCCGCGCACCACCATCGCGCACGTGGCCTACCGGCCCGGCGTCCAGCACCCGCTCACCCTGGGCGCACCGGGACTGGCGCTCCTGGCCGGGGGGCCGGCCCTGCCGGGGGAGCGGCAGGAGGTGGCCCGGGCGCGCGAACGGGGGTGGGCGCAGTCGCACGGCGAGGTGATCGCCGACTACCGCTCCTGCGCCGCACCGGTGCACGACCAGCGGGGCCGGTGCGTGGCCGCGGTGGCGGTCGTCTTCGTCGGCACCGACCCGCCGTCGCCCGAGCTGGCCGAGCAGGTCGTGGCCACCGCCGTGGAGGTCGGTGCCGCCCTGGACCCGTGAGGCGGTCCCTACACCGTGAGGGGTCGGTCCGTGGGCCTGATCGGGGCCGGCAGCTCGGTCCCGCCCGTGAGGTGCCGGTCCACCGCTGCCGCGGCCGCGCGTCCCTCGGCGATCGCCCAGACGATCAGCGACTGGCCCCGGCCGCAGTCCCCGGCCGCGAACACCCCGGGCAGGGCGGTCTCGAACCGGTCGTCGCGGGCGTAGGTGTTCTGCGGGGTCCGGGTGAGCACGTCCGCCGGTGCGGCGCTCTCGTCGGGCCCGACGAAGCCCATCGCCAGGAGCACCAGCTGTGCCGGCAGGTCCCGCTCGGTGCCGGCGACGGGGCTGGGACGGCCGTCGACCATCTCCACGTCGACCAGCCGCAGGCCGCGCACCCGGCCGTCCTCGTCGCCGAGGACCTCGAGGGTGGACACGCCGAAGGCCCGGTCGCCCCCCTCCTGGTGCGCCTCGCTCACCTTGAACACCATCGGGTAGGTCGGCCAGGGCTGGTGCGCCGGTCGCTCCTGCGGGGGGCTGGGCAGGATCTCCAGCTGGGTCACCGACCTCGCTCCGTGCCGGTGCGCGGTGCCCAGGCAGTCGGCACCGGTGTCCCCGCCGCCGATGATGACCACGTCCTTGCCGGCGGCGTCGATCCCTCGTGCCGCGCCGAGGGCCTCCCGGTTGGCCGGCACGAGGTAGTCCATGGCCACGTGGACCCCGTCGAGGTCGGCCCCCGGCACCTGCAGCCGACGGGCCACGGTCGACCCGGTCGCCAGGACCACCGCGTCGAAGCGTTCCCGCAGCTCCTCCAGGCTGACGTCGTCGGGCCCGTCCCCGCCGACGGCGACGCCGGTGACGAACCGGACGCCCTCTCCGCGCAGCTGCACCAGCCGACGGTCCAGGACCGCCTTCTCCATCTTGAACTCGGGGATGCCGTAGCGCAGCAGGCCCCCGACGGCGTCGTCCCGCTCGTAGACCACCACGGTGTGCCCCGCCCGGCCCAGCTGCTGGGCCGCGGCCAGGCCCGCGGGGCCGGACCCGACCAAGGCGACCGTGCGCCCGCTGAGCCACTCCGGCTCCTGCGGGCGCACCCGCCCGTTGGAGAAGGCACGGTCGATGATGGAGACCTCGATCTGCTTGATCGTCACCGGTGGCTGGTTGATCCCCAGCACGCAGGCGGGCTCGCAGGGAGCCGGGCAGAGCCGGCCGGTGAACTCCGGGAAGTTGTTCGTCGCGTGGAGCCGCTCGATCGCGTCGGCGAAGTTGCCCCGCCGGGTGTGGTCGTTCCACTCGGGGATCAGGTTGCCCAGGGGACAGCCGGCGTGGCAGAACGGGATCCCGCAGTCCATGCAGCGGGAGGCCTGCCGCTGCAGGACCGAGGTCTCCTGCTGGCCGTGCACCTCCTTCCAGTCCTGGATGCGGACCGGGACGGGCCGGCTGGGCCGGTTCTCGCGCTCGCGGTGGGTCAGGAAGCCGTGCGGGTCAGCCATGGGAGTCCTCCAGGATGAGCTGCCAGGCGTGCGGACCGTCGGGGTCCTCGCCGCGGGCCTCGGCCTCGCGACGAATGCTGAGCACGCTGGCGTACTGACGGGGGGTGACGACGGTGATCCGGGTGGCCCAGTCGTCGTCGGCGAGCAGCGCCGCGGCGACCGGGCTGCCGGTGAGCTCGAGGTGCTCCTCGACGAGGGCCCGGACCTCCTCCAGGTGGTCGGTGTCCGGCAGGGGGGTCAGGTGCAGGTCGCCCTGGGCCGTGGCCAGCGGGTTCATCCGCTCCCGGTCCAGGTCGAGCAGGAAGGCCGTGCCGCCGGACATCCCGGCGCCCACGTTGCGGCCGGTGGGGCCGAGCACCAGGGCCCGGCCACCGGTCATGTACTCCAGGGCGTGGTCGCCCACGCCCTCCACGACCGCGGTGGCGCCGGAGTTGCGCACGCAGAAGCGCTCGCCGACCACGCCCCGGACGTTCACCTGGCCCGACGTCGCGCCGTAGCACAGGACGTTGCCGGCGACGACCTGGCCCGCGGTCCCGGGGACCACGTCGGCGGGGGCGGGTGCCCCCTCGTGCGGGCGCACGACGATCCGCCCGCCGCTGAGGCCCTTGCCGACGAAGTCGTTGGAGTCACCCTCCAGCCGCAGCGTGACCCCCCGCGGGAGGAAGGCTCCCAACGACTGGCCAGCCGACCCGGTCAGGGTCAGCTCGATCGTGCCGTCGGGCAGGCCGTCCGGACCGGCGGTCCGCGTCACGTGGTACCCCAGGAGGGTGCCGACGGTGCGGTTGACGTTGGTCACCGGGAAGGAGGCGCTCACCGGGGTGCCGTCGGCCAGCGCGGGGGCGGCGGCCTCGACGAAGAGGTTGTCCAGCGCCACGTCCAGCCCGTGGTCCTGGGTGGTGGTGCACCGGCGGGCGGCCCCCTCCGGGAGCTCGACGCTGTGCAGGATGGGCTCGAGGTCCAGCCCGGACGCCTTCCAGTGGTCCACCGCCGCCGACGTGTCCAGCAGGTCGCTGCGTCCGACCACCTCCTCCAGGCTGCGGTAGCCGAGGGAGGCGAGCAGCTCGCGCACCTGCTCGGCGACGAACTCGAAGAAGGTCACCACGTGCTCGGCCTTGCCGGTGTAGCGGGCCCGCAGCTCGGGGTTCTGGGTCGCGATCCCGACCGGGCAGGTGTCCAGGTGGCAGACCCGCATCATCACGCAGCCGGTCACCACCAGGGGGGCGGTGGCGAAGCCGAACTCCTCGGCACCCAGCAGGGCGGCCACGAGGACGTCCCGACCCGTCTTCAGCTGCCCGTCGCACTGCACGACGATCCGGTCGCGCAGCCCGTTGAGCAGGAGCGTCTGCTGGGTCTCGGCGAGGCCGAGCTCCCACGGCGTCCCCGCGTGCTTGAGCGAGGTCAGGGGGCTGGCGCCGGTGCCCCCGTCGTGCCCCGAGATGAGGACCACGTCGGACTTGGCCTTGGCCACCCCGGCGGCGACCGTGCCGACCCCCACCTGGCTGACCAGCTTGACGTGGATCCGGGCCCGCGGGTTGGCGTTCTTCAGGTCGGGGATGAGCTGCTTGAGGTCCTCGATCGAGTAGATGTCGTGGTGCGGCGGCGGCGAGATCAACCCGACGCCGGGCGTCGTGTGCCGCGTCTTGGCCACCCACGGGTACACCTTCTGGCCGGGCAGCTTGCCACCCTCGCCGGGCTTGGCGCCCTGGGCCATCTTGATCTGGATGTCGTCGGCGATGGTCAGGTAGTCCGACGTGACCCCGAACCGGCCGGAGGCGACCTGCTTGACCGCGGAGCGGCGCTCGGGGTCGTACAG
>DATISK010000011.1:0-2616 GCA_035581545.1 Ornithinimicrobium sp.
CGCCCGCTCGCCGATGCTCACCAGGCCGTATCCGCTCCGCTGCTGCACGGCCCCCTCCACGTCGAACCCGCCCCCGTCGTCGCGCACCCGCAGCAGCCGCCCACCCGCGTCGTGGAGCAGCTCGACGCGGACGACCTTCGCCCGCCCGTGGCGGGCGGCGTTGGTCACCGCCTCGCGCACGATGCGCAGCAGGGCGTGCACCTGGTCGGGCTCCACCGGCACCTGGGGGTCGGCCTCGACCAGGACGTCGATCCGGTGCCGTCGCCCCATCTCGTGAGCCGTCCGGTGCAGCAGAGCCGCGAGCGGCTCCCCGTCCACGTGACCTAGCGCATGGATCGCGGCCCGGGCCTCGTCGAGCCCCCGGTCGGTCGCACCGACGATCCGCTCCCGCAGGGCCTGATCCTCCCGGATCGCGTGGCTCTCGCCCCGGATGTAGCTCAGCTCCTGGACCACCCCGTCGTGCAGCTCACGCGCCAGCCGCCGCCGGTCGGCCAGCACGGCGTCCTCGGTGCGGGCGGTCCAGTACTGCGCCAGCTCCCGGGCTGCCCCGACGAGCAGCAGCAGGTAGAACCCCGTGCGCAGCAGGTCACCGGTGTAGAGCCAGTCGGTGTAGAGCGACGGTGCCAGGGCGTAGTTCACCCGCGCGAACCCGCCCAGGGCGCAGGCCGGCCCCAGCCAGCGCAGCAGCTCGTCGCCGTTGCGGATGCCCTGCCGGGCGAAGGCCAGCGACGCGACCAGGAACGCCACGGCCGACACCAGGTGGCCGCCGATGAGCACGGGGTGGGCCGTCAGGAGGGCGGGGCGCACCTCCGCCTCCAGGTATGCGGTGTCGACCGCCACCGGAAGACCTGGACCCAGCAGGGTGAAGGTGGCGAAGGCCACCAGGAGGACGAGCGTGGGTCCGCCGACGGTCGGCACTGCCCGCGGCAGCCCCCCGGGCACGCGCAGCAGACGTGCCGGACCCACCAGCGACGCGGCCAGCAGGAGGAAGGCCCCGGCGGTGCGCAGGGCGAGCAGCATCCAGACGTCCGTGGAGCCCGCGGACCCCGGCAGGATCCCGACGAGCAGCCCGGAGACGGCGCCGGACAGGCCCAGCACCAGCAGGCTCTGGGCGAGCAGGAGGTCCTGCCGGCGGCCGGCCCGGACGAAACGGCCGTGGGCGAGGAAGGCTCCGAGCAGGGCGACGCAGGCGTCGGCGGTGTCCAGGACGAGGTGGGCCTCCCGGCCCGGGTAGGCGAAGACGAGGAACGGCCCCGCCAGGATCCAGGCCGTGACGGCTGCGCCGACCAGCCAGCCGGACGCGGTCGTCCACCACGTCCGGCCGGAACGTCGTGCCCGACCGCCGACCGTCGCCTCCTGACCCCCTGCGCGCCGGTCCGTCAACCCTGTCGGCCCCCCCGACCGAGGATCGAACGGATCCCGTCCATCCCGCTGCGGGGCAGGAGGGCGGCGTTGGCGCGCACGTTCCACGGCGTGCCCTCGCGCACCTGCTCCACGATCCGGCGCACGTCGTCGCCGAGGGGTTCGACCTGCCCGGGGCGGACGCTGTCCGGACGTCCGTAGCGGGCCTGCTCGAGCACCGTGGTCATCCGGCTCAGGGCCGCCTCGCCGGAGCGGTTCAGCGTGGTGACGCTGCGGTAGTGCCGCCCCATAGCCCGCGGGCTGCGCTCCGGCGGGTCGGGCACCGACAGGTCGCGCAGGCTGCGGGTCAACCACGTCCAGTGCGCCTCCGCCCGCTCGGCCGGCGTGGTGGCCTCGGCCAGCGCCCGCTCGCGGTGCCGCCGCCCGGCCAGCGGCACGAGGGCCAGCAGCAGGGCGAGCAGCAGCAGGCCCAGGAAGATCCTGCCGATCAGCGGCAGCAGGTCGGCGAGCCGGTCCTGCCAGGTCTGCTCCGGCGGCGGGGCCGGGGCCGCGGCCTCGGGCTCGGTCGGCGTGGGCGTCTGGGTCACCGTCGTCGTGGTCGGCGCGGTGTCCCCGCCCTCCTGGGTGCGGGCGTAGGCCGGGGGGGCCTCGCTGCGCACGCCGGGGGTCGGCTCGAACCGGGTCCACCCCATCCCGTCGATCCACAGCTCGGGCCAGGTGTGCGCGTCCGAGGCGACCACGGAGCGGGTGCCGTCCGGCTGGGGCTCCCCGGGCAGGAAACCCACGGCCATCCGCGCCGGGATCCCCTCGGTGCGCGCCATCATCACCATCGCCGTGGCGAACTGCACGCAGTAGCCCTGGCGCGTGGCCAGGAACCCGCCGATCGGGTCGTTCGCGTCGTCCTGGGCCTCGGGGGCCAGGGTGAGGGAGTAGGTGTAGGCGCTGGAGCGCAGGTGGTCCTGGATGAGGACGGCCGTCTCGAGGGCGTTCTCCTGGCCGTCCACGACCTGGGCGGTGAGCTCCTCGACGGCGGCCTGCGACACCGGGTCGACCTCGAGCACCTCGGGGTCGAACTGGCCCGGGTCCGCCGGGGCGTCACCGACCCCCTCGGGCAGCGACCCCGTCCCGCCCACCGAGAGGTAGGTGCTCTCGTAGGACTCGGCCGGCGTCTGCAGGACGACCGTGCGGTCGTCGGGGTCGAAGCGGTACGAGGCGCCCTCGGGCAGGTCCAGGCCCACCAGCGGGGTGGAGGTC
>DATISK010000012.1:0-10539 GCA_035581545.1 Ornithinimicrobium sp.
AGATTCACCGGATGTCGCGCCCCGCCGAGGAGATGCTCTACCTGGCGATGGAGGACTTCCGGGTGGACGTCATCGTCGGCAAGGGGCCGGGCGCCACCGCGATCCCGCTGGAGCTTCCCCCGTTCACGGTCGTGGGCGCGACCACCCGCGCCGGGTTGCTGCCGGCGCCGCTGCGGGACCGGTT
Organism: Ornithinimicrobium sp.; assembly: GCA_035581545.1. GTDB lineage: Bacteria > Actinomycetota > Actinomycetes > Actinomycetales > Dermatophilaceae > Ornithinicoccus. The sequence goes on from DATISK010000012.1 coordinate 185, forward strand.
CGGCTTCACCGGGCACCTCGACTTCTACGACACCGCCGACCTGGTGACGATCCTCACCCGCAACGCCGAGCTGCTCGGCATCGAGGCCGACGAGGAGGGGATCACCCAGGTCGCCTCCCGGTCGCGGGGGACGCCGCGCATCGCCAACCGCCTGCTGCGCCGGGTGCGCGACTGGGCGCAGGTGCACGGGCGGCACGTCGTCGACGAACCGGCCGCCCAGGCCGCGCTCGAGCTCTTCGACGTGGACGTGCTCGGCCTGGACCGTCTCGACCGCGCCGTGCTGGAGGCCCTCTGCACCCGCTTCGGCGGCGGTCCGGTCGGGCTGTCGACGCTGGCCGTGGCGGTGGGGGAGGAGCCGGACACCGTGGAGACCGTCGCCGAGCCCTACCTGGTCCGCGAGGGTTTCATGGTCCGCACGCCTCGCGGGCGGGCCGCCAGCCCGGCCGCCTGGGAGCACCTGGGTCTGACCCCGCCACCGCCCACCACGGCCGGCCCGGGCACGGGCGGGGTGCCCGGCGCGCACGCTTCCGGCGGTGTCCGGCGGGGGGGTGCCGCCACCGACCACGGGCAGGTGCCGCTGCCGTGGGAGGTCGAGGGTGTGGCGGAGGACGACAGCCCTGGAGAGGGCGTGGACGGCCACGCAGGCGGTGGCCGGACCGGGTGACCCGGCCACGACGCCGGACACGGCAGGCCACCTCTTTGGTGGGTCAAGCGCGCTCACCTAGACTGCCCCGGGTGCCTGATCCCCGGCCGACGACGGCCGTTGCCAGGACGGCACCGCACGCTCACCACCCGAAGGGTCGACCATGACGCCACTGGCCACCGCCGCCGCAGCACCTGCCGCGGGCGGGGGACTGACGACGCTGCTGCTGCTCGCGGTCCCGTTCCTGGTGCTGCTGTACCTGATGATCTCCCAGCGCCGCCGGGCCCGGGTCGTCTCCGAGGCGCAGGCGTCGTTGCAGGTGGGGGACGAGGTCATGGCTGCGGCCGGGATCCTCGGCACCGTCGTGGGGGTCGACGGCGACGTGGTCCGGCTGGAGGTCGCCGACGGCGTCGTGCTGCGGGTCGCCCGCCGCGCCGTCATCCCGCCCGGCACCGACGAGCGCGGCCGCACGTCCCGCACCACCCGTGACGAGGGGCCGGGGGAGACCGCCTGATGTCGATGTCGACGCGCGGTTCGCGCCGCGAGGAGGACCTCCCCGGGGCCGGGGCCGGCAGCAACCGGCGGCAGCCCCGCGGCGGAGCCACCCGCAGGCGTGGATCCCGGGGTGCCCGCAGGGCCCGCATGCGCGGCCCGCTGCGCACCCTCACCACGCTCCTCGTCCTGACCGTGATGCTCTTCGCCGGGGTCGGTGCCGCCCACCTGTGGGCCACCCCGAAGGCACCGCTGAGCCCGCAGCTGGGCCTGGACCTGGCCGGCGGCCGGCAGGTCGTGCTCGCCCCCCTCACCGAGGACGGGGACTCGATCGGGGCCGACCAGCTGGACCAGGCCATCGACATCATCCGGCGCCGCGTGGACGCCACCGGCACCTCGGAGGCCGAGGTCACCAGGCTGGGCCAGAACATCTCCGTGGCCATCCCCGGCGACCCCTCGCCCGAGCAGCTGGAGGCGCTCAGCCGCTCCTCGCAGATGGCCTTCCGGCCCGTGCTCCTGGCCGAGCCGGTCTTCGCGCCGGGCGAGGAGCCGCAGATCCCGCGCGAGCTGCCCCTGCCCGACGACCAGCTCTCCGAGCAGGCCGAGCTGCTGCAGCCGCCGGCCGCACCCGAGGGGGTCGACGAGCCCGCCGGGGACGACCCCGCCGGGGACGAGGCCACCAGCACCGACGAGAACCGCGGCGGCACCGCCCTGCCCGCCTCCGCCACGGACGAGGCCGGCACGACCGGGGGCGCGACGACGCCCGACGACGCGGGGGCCACCGAGGCCCCGGCCACCGAGGAGCCCGCGACCGAGGCACCGCCGGTGAGCAACCCGTCCGACCTGGCGCAGGTCACCCCCGAGATCCAGCAGCTCTTCGCCGAGACCACCTGCGAGGACCCCGACCTGTCCGACCGCGCGGCGGTCGCCCCGGCCGGCCAGCCGCTCGTCGTGTGCGACACCGAGGGCACCGAGAAGTACGTCCTCGGCCCGGTGGAGCTCTCCGGCGGCAACCTCACCGACGCCACGGCCGGCCCGGAGCAGGCCCAGGGAGGCGCGGTGACCGGCCGCTGGGAGGTCGTGCTGACCTTCGACGACGAGGGCGGCGACGCCTTCGCCGACGTGACCACCCGCCTGATGGGCTACCCGCAGAACTCCGCGCAGAACCGGTTCGCGATGGTGCTCGACGGCGAGGTGATCTCCGCGCCCACGGTCAACAGCGTGATCAGCGCGGGCATCGCCACGATCACCGGCGACTTCACCGTCGACGAGGCCGAGACGCTGGCCAACCAGCTGCGCTTCGGTGCCCTCCCGGTGTCCTTCGACGTGCAGACCTCCGAGCAGATCAGCCCCACCCTCGGTGGGGAGCAGCTGCGCTGGGGCCTGATCGCCGGCGCCGTCGGCCTGGGCCTGGTCTTCCTGTTCATGCTCGTCCAGTACCACGCCCTCGGCCTGGTCGCGATCGGCTCGCTGCTCCTCGCGGCCGTCATCGCCTACGGAGCGGTCACCCTGCTGGGGTGGGCGATCAACTTCCGCCTCACCATGGCCGGGGTGACCGGTCTCATCGTCGCCATCGGCGTCACGGCGGACAGCTTCATCGTCTACTTCGAGCGCGTCCGCGACGAGGTGCGGTCCGGCCGGCCGCTGCGGTATGCGGTGGACACCGGATGGGAGCGTGCGCGCCGCACGATCATCATCTCCGACCTGGTCAACCTCATCGCGGCCGGCGTCCTGTACTACCTGTCCGAGGCGGGCGTGAAGGCCTTCGCGTTCACCCTGGGACTGACCACCGTCATCGACCTCATCGTCGTCATGATGTTCACCCACCCGCTCGTGAGCATCCTGGCCAACACGAAGTTCTTCGGCGAGGGGCGTCGCTGGTCCGGCATGGAGCCCGAGCGGCTCGGTGCCAAGCGGTCGGCCTACCTGGGCCGGGGCCAGTTCCGTGAGCCGGAGCCCGAGGTGCTCGCGCCCGGGCGCCGACGCCATACCCGTGAAGAGCTGGAAGGTGGTGTGGTCTGATGTCGCGCTTCAGCCAGTTCGGCAACGACCTCTACTCGGGGAAGCGGTCCTTCGACATCGTCGGCCGGCGCACCCTGTTCTACGCGATCTCCCTGGTCCTGCTGGGCCTGTCGCTGTTCGGGCTGCTCGGCAAGGGCCTCAACTTCGGCATCGAGTTCCGCGGCGGCACCGAGCTGCGCGTCAGCCAGGTCCAGGACATGGCCGACTACGAGAGCCGCGCCCAGGAGATCGTCCAGGCCCCCGTCGACGGGGGGACCACCGCGGTCACCCGGATCGGCGACGACACCGTCCGCGTGCAGACCGGGGAGATGAGCTCGCCGGAGGCGGAGGCCCTGCGCGGGGAGCTGGCCGAGGAGTTCGAGGTGCCGGTGGCCTCGGTCACCAGCTCGCTCGTGGGGCCCTCGTGGGGCGAGAGCGTGACCACCCGGGCCCTCATCGCGCTGGGGGTCTTCCTGCTGCTGGTCACCGTGGTCCTCACGCTCTACTTCCACACCTGGAAGATGGCCGCGGCCGCGCTGGTCGCCCTGCTGCACGACGTGGTCTTCACCGTCGGCGTCTACGCGCTCCTGGGGATCGAGGTCTCACCGGCCTCCGTCATCGGCTTCCTGACGATCCTGGGCTACTCGATCTACGACACGATCGTGGTCTTCGACAAGGTCAAGGAGAACACCGACCCCGCGCTGGACACGCGGCGGTCGACCTACGCCGAGGCGGCCAACCTGGCCGTCAACCAGACGTTCGTGCGGTCGATCAACACCTCGGTGGTGGCGCTGCTGCCGGTGGCCGTCATCCTGCTCGTCGGCCTGACCATCATCGGCCCGGGCACCCTCGTCGACCTGGCCTGGGCGCTGTTCATCGGCATCGCCGTGGGGACCTACTCCTCGGTCTTCGTCGCCACGCCCCTGCTGGCGCACCTGCGCCAGGGCGAGCTGGACATCCGCAAGCACGACGCCGGTGTCCGCAAGCGGCGCCAGCGGGCCGCGGCCCGCGGGTCCGCGGGCGCCGAGCCCACCAGCGCCCCTTCGCCGCAGCCGGCGGTGGTCGGGGCCCCCGGGGAGCCGGGGGACACGCCCACCCGGCCCGTGGAGGAGACCCCCCGCCCGGCGGCGGCCGCGGGTCGTCAGCTGCACCCCTACGCCCAGCGCGGCCCGCGCAACCAGCCCCGGCGCAAGCGCCGCGGCTGACCTCGAACGCAGGAGACGACCGCCATGAACGCCACCGAGCGCGCCGAGGACGGCACCGACGCCAGCAGCGACCCCGGCCTGGCCACCGACGTCCTGACCGGCCTGCGCGACATCCCGGACTTCCCGGTCAACGGGGTCGTGTTCAAGGACTTCACGCCGCTGCTCCTGGACCACCCGCTGCGGTCCCGGATCATCGCCGACGTCGTCGAGCGGCGCCGCGGGCACGTCGACGTCGTCGCCGGCATCGAGGCGCGGGGGTTCATCCTCGGGGCGATCATCGCCCACGAGCTCGGCATCGGGTTCGTGCCGGTGCGCAAGGAGGGCAAGCTGCCCTCCGCGGTGCACGCCCAGTCCTACTCGCTGGAGTACGGCACCGCGACCCTGGAGATCCACCAGGACGCCGTCTCCCACGGGGAGCGGGTGCTCGTGGTCGACGACGTGCTCGCCACCGGCGGCACGCTCGCCGCGACCTGCGAGCTGGTCGAGCGCTGCGGCGCCAGCGTGGCCGCGATCGAGCTGGTGCTGGAGATCGGCCCCCTGGGGGGCCGCGAGAAGCTGACCCGCTACGACGTGGTCTCGACCGTCACGATCTGAGGTCCCCGCCCACACCGGCGGCCTGCGGCCGGGTCCCTGGCGGGGCAACTATGATCTGGTCATGACCGACGGTGCCCCCTCTCCGCACCCGCCCGCCAGGGCCGGGGGCGGGCTGCGCCCGCGCTGGGCCCGCCTCGGGGGCGTGCGCACCGCGAGCGTCACCCCTGCGCTCGAGCCGCTCCTGCGCTCGGTGCGGGCCACCCACCCCAAGGCCGACCTGTCCGTCATCCAACGCGCCTACACGGTCGCCGAGGAGGCGCACCGGGGCCAGCGACGCAAGAGCGGCGACGCCTACATCACCCACCCGCTGGCGGTCGCCACCATCCTGGCCGAGCTCGGGATGACCCCTTCGACGATCGCGGCGGCGCTGCTGCACGACACGGTGGAGGACACCGCATACTCCCTGGACCAGCTGCGCACCGACTTCGGCGACGAGATCGCGATGCTCGTCGACGGGGTGACCAAGCTGGACAAGGTCACCTACGGCGAGGCGGCGCAGTCCGAGACCGTCCGCAAGATGGTCGTGGCCATGGCCAAGGACATCCGGGTGCTGGTCATCAAGCTGGCCGACCGGGTGCACAACGCCCGGACGTGGCGCTACGTCTCCCCGGAGTCGGCCGCGCGCAAGGCCGCCGAGACCCTGGAGATCTACGCCCCGCTGGCGCACCGGCTGGGGATGAACACGATCAAGTGGGAGCTGGAGGACCTGGCCTTCGCCCAGCTCTACCCCAAGGTCTACGACGAGATCGTGCGGATGGTCGCCGACCGGGCGCCGGCGCGCGAGGAGCTGCTGGCCACGATCCGGCAGGAGATCAACGAGGAGCTGCGGGCCAGCAAGATCCGGGCGACGATCACCGGACGGCCCAAGCACTACTACTCGGTCTACCAGAAGATGATCGTGCGCGGGCGCGACTTCGACAAGATCTACGACCTGCTCGGGGTGCGGGTGCTCGTGGACTCCATCCAGGACTGCTACGCGGTGCTGGGGGCGCTGCACAACCGGTGGAACCCGGTGCCGGGGCGGTTCAAGGACTACATCGCGATGCCCAAGTTCAACATGTACCAGTCGCTGCACACCACGGTCATCGGGCCCGAGGGCAAGCCGGTGGAGATCCAGATCCGCACCCACCAGATGCACCGCCGGGCCGAGTACGGCGTCGCCGCCCACTGGAAGTACAAGGAGCAGTCCCCGGACGGGACCCGCGCCGTGGCCGGCCAGGACGGGGCGCCCGGGGCGCTGGAGGGTATGCAGTGGCTGCGCCAGCTGCTGGAATGGCAGCGCGAGACCGCCGACCCGGGGGAGTTCCTCGACTCCCTGCGCTTCGAGATCGGGGCCGCGGAGGTCTACGTCTTCACCCCCGGCGGGGACGTCATGGCGCTGCCGGCGGGAGCGACGCCCGTCGACTTCGCCTACGCGGTGCACACCGAGGTCGGGCACCGCTGCGTCGGCGGCCGGGTCAACGGCAAGCTGGTCCCGCTCGACTCCGAGCTGTCCAACGGCGACGTCGTGGAGATCATCACCAGCAAGGCCCAGGAGGCAGGACCCAGCCGGGACTGGCTCAGCTTCGTCAAGAGCGCGCGGGCCCGCAACAAGATCCGGCAGTGGTTCACCCGCGAACGGCGCGAGGAGATGGTCGAGTCCGGCCGCGACCAGATCGCCAAGGTGCTGCGCAAGCAGAACGCGCCGCTGCAGCGGCTGATGTCGCACGAGACGCTCTCGGCCGTGGCCGGCGACCTGAGCTACAAGGACATCGAGGGGCTCTACGCCGCCGTGGGGGAGGGCCACGTCTCGGCCCAGCACGTCGTCAAGCAGCTGACGGCCACCCTCGGCGGGGAGGACGGCACCGAGGAGGACCTCGCCGAGGCCACCCGACCCCGGCGCGGCCGGGTCGCGCACACCGACCCCGGGGTCACCGTCGTGGGCACCAACGACGTGTGGGTCAAGCTGGCCAAGTGCTGCACCCCGGTGCCGGGCGATCCGATCATGGGGTTCGTCACCCACGGGCGCGGGGTGTCCGTGCACCGCACCGACTGCACCAACGCCGAGCAGCTGCAGCAGCACCCGGAGCGGATCATCCCGGTCGCCTGGGCCCCCTCGGCGAGCAGCCTGTTCCTGGTCAACCTGCAGGTGGAGGCGCTCGACCGCTCACGCCTGCTCTCCGACGTGACCCGGGTGCTCTCCGACCAGCACGTCAACATCCTCTCGGCGTCGGTGCAGACGGGCCGGGACCGGGTGGCGCTGAGCAAGTTCTCCTTCGAGATGGCCGACCCGTCCCACCTGGAGTCCGTCATCCGCGCGGTCCGCCGGGTGCCGGGGGTGCTGGACGCCTACCGGATCACCGGGACGACGAGCACCGACCCGCACCGGCGGGGCCGCACCGCCTGACGGCAGGGCCGCCTGACCCTCAGGCGGGCGCGAGGAAGGCCGCCAGCGCGGCCGCATACCCGGCCTGGTCCAGCGTTCCGCAGATCTCCCGGGCCGAGTGCATCGACAGGACCGGGGCGCCGAAGTCCACGGTGGTGGCGCCGGTCAGGGCCGAGGTCATCGGTCCCACGGTGGACCCGCAGGGCAGGTCGGAGCGGGTGACGAAGGTCTGCATCGGCACCCCGGCCTGCTCGCACGCCAGGGCGAACGCGGCGGCGCCGAGGGCGTCGGTGGCGTAGCGCAGGTTGGTGTTCACCTTCAGCACCGGACCGCCGTTCATGACGATCGGGTGGTCCGGCTCGTGCCTGTCGGCGTAGTTCGGGTGCGTGGCGTGGGCCATGTCGCCGGAGGCGATGACGGTGCCGGCCAGGGCCCGCCACAGGTCCTCGCGGGTCCCGCCCGCGGCCAGCACGATCCGCTCCAGCCACGCCGGGAGGAAGGTCGACTGGGCGCCGCGCTCGGAGGTGCTCCCGACCTCCTCGTGGTCGAAGAGCACGACGACGGGGACGCCGGGCGACGCGGACGGCTCGGCGACCGCGTGCAGGAGGGCGCGGACGGCGGCGTAGCTGGTCGCCAGGTTGTCCAGCCGCCCGGAGGCGATGAGCTCGCCGTCGGCGCCGATCCGGCGGGCGGGGGTCAGGTCGTGGGTCATGGCGTCGAAGGCCAGCAGCTCCTCGGGCTCCGTGCCGACCAGGTCCGCGAGCCAGTCGCGGAACGACCGTGGACCGGCGCCCAGGCCCCAGTGGGGAGCCAGGTGCTGCTGGTCGTTGAGCTGCAGACCCTCGCTGCGCACCGTGCGGTCCAGGTGGATCGCCAGCTGGGAGACCCGCAGCACCGGGTCGTCGGTGCGGAACAGCCGGAGCCCCACCCCGCCCGGTGCGTCCGTGTCCCGGACCGCGACCCGGCCCGAGATCCCCAGGTCACGGTCGAGCCAGGAGTTGGTCAGCGCCCCGCCGTAGACCTCGACCCCCAGCATCTGCCAGCCGGCGCGGGCCCAGTCGGGGCGCGGCTTGACCCGCAGGTTGGGGGAGTCGGTGTGGGCGCCGACGATCCGGTACGGCGTGTGCGCGGCCCGTCCGGCCCCGTCCAGGTGGGCGGTGGACCACGCGATCAGCGAGCCGCCGCGGCGGACCACGTAGCTGCCCGGCCGGGAGGGGGTGGGGTCGGTCTCGGCGACCTCGGTGAACCCCTCGGCGGTCAGCAGCGCGGCGGCGGTGTCGACGGCGTGGAAGGAGGAGGGGGAGGCGTCGAGGTAGGCGCACAGCCCGTCGGCGACCTCGGTGACCCGGGTCGCGAGGTCGGACGCCGCCATCAGGACAGACCGCCCCGGGCGGACTCCAACCAGGTGCGCTTGGTCTGCAGCTCGGCGGTGAGCCGCGCCACCTTCTTCTCGTCCCCGGCAGCCTGCGCGGCCGCGAGGTCGGACTCCAGGCCCTGGACCCCCCGCTCGAGCTGGTCGACCATGGACTGCGCACGGGCCGCGAGCTCGGGGTCGGTGCGCTGCCACTGCTTGTCCTCGACGTCGCGCACCTTCTGCTCCACGGCACGCAGCCGCCCCTCGACACGGCGGACGTCGGCGCGGGGCACCTTGCCCGCTGCCTCCCACCGGTCCTGGATCCGGCGCAGGGCGGCCTTGGTCTGGTCGAGGTGCCCGTCGTCGACCGGCAGCGCCTCGGCCTCCAGGAGGAGCTCCTCCTTGACCTTGAGGTTCTCGGTGAACTCAGCCTCCTCCGCGGCGACCACCTGGTCCTTGGCGTCGAAGAAGGCGTCCTGGGCGGCCTTGAACCTGGCCCACAGCGCGGCGTCGTCGGACCGGGAGGCCCGACCTGCGCGCTTCCACTCCTGCATGAGGCGCTTGAACGCACCTGCCGTGGCTCCCCAGTCCGTGCTCGTGGACAGGGCCTCGGCCTCCGTCACGAGCTTGGACTTGACCGACTTCGCCTGCCCGTGCTCCTCGTCGAGCTGGGCGAACCAGGTCTTGCGCATCTTGTCGAAGGAGGTCCGGGCGTGGCTGAACCGCTTCCACAGGGCGTTCTCGACGTCCTTGTCCAGCCTGGGACCCGAACGCTGGTGGGACTTCCACTCGTCCAGCAGGTCGCGGATGCGGTTGCTGGCCTGCTTCCACTGCACCTTGCTCGGCTCGGTCGCCGCCAGGGTCTCCGCCTCGACCACCAGGACCTCGCGCTCGGCCGCGGCCCGGGCCTTGGCCTCCGCGCGCTCGGCGGCCTCGACCGCGGACCGGGCGGCCACGGTCTCCTTGAGGCCAGCCACGGTGGTCTCGAGGGCGGCCAGGTCACCGACGACGTGCGCGTCGCCGATCTGCTCCTTGAGGTGGGCCAGCGACTGGCGGGCGTCGTGGGCCGAGACGTCGGTGTGCGCCAACCGCTGGGCGAGCAGGTCGGCGGCGGCACGGAGCTCGTCGTACTTGCGCGCGAAGTAGGCCAGTGCTTCCTCGGGGCTGGCCCCGGGGTAGGACCCGACGGCACGCTCGGACCCGTCCGCGAGCAGCACGTGGACGGTGCCGTCCTCGTCGACCCGACCGTGCCTGACCGACTCGCTCGGTGCGGTGGGCTCACCGGCCGGGGAAGCGACGGGCGGCGCCGGCCGCTCGAGGGACCCGTCGCCGCCCCCGGAAGAGGCGCCTGCGGGCGCGGCCTGCGGCGGCCGTGGAACGGCGGCCTTGCGGGCGGCGAACATCGCCGGGGTGGGGGCCGCCGGGGCGGCGGGCTGTGCGGGCAGGTCCGGCTCCTGCTCGGCCTGCTGGGGCTCCGGCTCGGCCGCCGGCTCAGTCTCGGCGACCGGCTCCGGCTCGACGTCGGCGGGCTCCGGCTCAACCTCGGCGACCGGCTCCGGCTCAACCTCTGCGGGCTCCGGCACGGCGGACTGATCGGGCCCGGGCTCGGCTGGCTGCTCGGGATCCGGCGCGGTGGTCTGCTCCTGCTCGGGCTGCTCGAACTCGGGCTGGGCGGGCTGCTCGGACACGGTGGTGGCCTCT
>DATISK010000013.1:0-7907 GCA_035581545.1 Ornithinimicrobium sp.
GGCCACCGACGACGCCACCGACGAGGCGCCGGGGGAGACGTCCGAGCCGTCCACCGGCGAGGCGACCACCGACGAGGCGTCCACCGACGAGGCGACCGACCCCGGCACCGGCTCCCCGCAGGCCCTGCCCGCCTGGACCGACGACGCCCAGGAACGGTCACCGGGCCAGGCCGCCGCGGGCGGGTCCCAGGAGATCACGGACGTGCGGACGGGGCTGCACGAGGACTTCGACCGGGTCGTGCTCGACCTCACGGGGGACGTCCCGGTGCTCGGCTGGTTCGTCGGGCCGGTCGACGAGGCGGTGGACGACCCCAGCGGGCTGCCGCTGGACGTCGAGGGGGAGGACTTCCTGCAGCTGAGCGTCCGCGGCATCGACTGGACGTCGGACTCGCCGGACCGCTACGGCGGGGCTCCGGTGGCCGGGCAGGGCACCCTCGTGCTCACCGAGGTCGTCTTCGGCGGCCTCTTCGAGGGGCAGCAGCAGGTCGTGCTCGGCCTGCGCGACGAGACCGACTACCGGATCTTCACCCTGTCCGACCCGGCCCGGATCGTCGTCGACCTGCGTCACCCCTGAGACCCGGTGGGGTCCGCGCCCCGTCTGGCCGTCGAGCGCCGTCTCAGCGGCGCAGGTGCTCCTCCCACCACGCCAGGATGTGCTCGAACCGCTGCACGCGGTGCCGCGGCTGACCCGCCCGGGACAGCTCGTGCCCCTCGCCGGGGAAGACGAGCAGCCGGGTCGGCACGCCGTTGCGCCGGAGCCGGGCGAAGAGCCGCTGCCCCTGCTCCAGGGGGCAGCGCAGGTCGCGCTCGGAGTGGATCACCAGCGTGGGGGTGCTGATCCGGTCGGCCCAGGTCAGCGGCGACTGCTCGTGCTGGTGGTCCCCGGCGTACCCGTCGGCGAAGAACCAGCCGATGTCGCTCGTGCCGGCGAAGGAGTCCCAGGCGTTGACCGCCCGTTCGCTGATCGCGGCGGTGAACCGGTCCGTGTGCGCGACCAGCCAGGTCGTCATCAGCCCGCCGTAGGAACCGCCCTGCACCCCGACGCGCGAGGCGTCCAGGCCGGGTGCGGTGAGCGCGTGGTCCAGCAGCGCGGTGAGGTCGGCGACGTCGACGGTGCCGATCGCCTCCTTGACCGCGCGCCCGTGCGAGGCGCCGTAGCCGGAACCGCCGCGCGGGTTGCCCATGACCACGGCATACCCCGCCCCCGCCAGCACCTGGGCCTCGTCGAAGAGGTTGCCCGAGTACTGCGTGTACGGGCCGCCGTGGATCATCAGCACCACCGGGTGCCCGTCCGGGCGCGGCGGGTCGCCGGCCGGGCGGACCAGCCAGCCGTGCACGGGGTACCCGTCCTCGGCCTGCGTGTGCAGCTCCTCGGGCAGGATCGGCGCCGCGGAGCCGGTGAGGTGCGCCGTGGCCAGGTCCGTCGCCGGGGTGAGCCGGTCGCCCAGGCGCCCGACGAAGAGCTCGGAGAAGGAGGTGCGGGTGCCCGCGACGGCGGCGACGACCCCGGCACCCACGGCCAGCCCGCCCACGCTGACGTGACCGTCGAGGAGCACGCCGCCGGAGGGCAGGTGGCGCACGACGGTGTCTCCGCGGTGCTCCAGGGCGGCGACCACGGTGCCGTCCCCGGCGACGGCGGGCGCGCAGGCGAGGTGGTCGGCCTCGGCGTCCGTGAGCGGCTCCTGCGAGCCCAGCCGGCGCAGCACGGCGTTGCGGGCGACGAAGTCCTGACCGGACGGCCCCAGGTCGCCGGCCCCGACCACCACGGTGCCGTCGGCCCCGCGGTGCAGGCCGCCGACGGCACCCCGTCCGTCGGTGTGCCGCTGCAGGTCCTCGCCGTGCAGGTCGACCGACCACACGTCCGCCACGAGGGTGTCCGGGGCCCAGCGCCCCTGCGCGTCCCGGGAGGAGACGAAGGCGACCCGGTCCGGCCCGAGCCACACCGGGGAGTCGTCGTCCCCGGCGCCGTCGGTGAGCTGCCGGGCGCCGGGCAGCTCCTCGGCGTCCTTCCCGTCGGCGGGCGGCAGGTCGTCCAGGTCGAGGACGAAGATCTTGCTCGGACGGTCCAGGACGTAGCCGAGCCCGTCGGCCTGGTAGCGCGAGTGCTCGATCAGCCGCGGGGCCTCCTGGTCGGGCTTGACGTCCTCGTCGGTGCCGTAGCGGCCCTCCTCGGGCACGCGTGCCGCATACGCCAGGCGGTGCCCGTCCGGGGACCACGCGAAGGCGCCCACGCCCAGCTTCTGGTCGGTGAGCGGCCGGGCGTCGCCACCGTCGGCGGGCATCACGTGCAGCTGGGCCGGGCCGTCCTGCTCCGCCCGGAGCAGGGCCACCCGGGTGCCGTCGGGGGAGTATGCCGCAGCGCCGTCCCGGGTGCCGTGGGTGAACCTCTCCAGCGGACCGGCGGCGGTGCCGTCCGGGCCCACGGTGAGACGCCACAGGCTGGTGCGGTAGCGGTTCTCGTCCACGTCGGGACGACTCATCGTCACCAGGACGTGGGTGCCGTCGGGGTGGACGGAGGGGGCCGACAGGGTGCGGACGGAGGTGAGGTCGCTGGGCAGCACCGCTGCAGACTACGTCGTGCCGCCCGGACGCCGACGCCGGGGGAGGAGCCCCAGCAGGTAGGGCAGACCGACCCGGCGGGCGGCGTCGCGCAACGGCCGGGCCACGCTGGCGCCCACCACCACGCCGAGGGAGATGGCCACGACGACGAGGGTGACCCCCAGGAAGGCGGCGACGGCCACGTCCGGCGAGGCCTCGAGCCGGGAGACCGAGATCAGTCCGAGCGACCCGGGGACGAGCAGCCAGAAGCTGGGCAGGAAGGCCACCACCCGGGGCAGGTGCGGCCGCAGGAACTCCACGAGGGTCGCGCCCAGGCTGGCCACGACCGCCCCGAGGAAGGCCCCGGCCCACCGGGTGCCCAGGAGGGTGTGGCCGGCGAGCTGGGCCAGGTAGGTGGCCAGGACCACCGCGAGCAGCCACGGGACCAGCCGGGAGGGCACGGACTCCATCAGCGAGATGGCGACCGTGACGAGGACCACGCCGATCAGGGGTGCCCACCAGCCCAGCTCGGCGGGCCGCGCCGTCTCCACCTGGTCCAGCGGCACGCGCAGCAGGGCGGCGGCAGCACCGACCCCGAGGGCGAAGAGCATCATCTGGATCGTCCCGTGGGCCAGCCGGGCCGTGCCGGCGACCATGGACCCGGCCGACAGCTCGGTGAGACCGGTGACGATGGCCGCCCCGGGCAGCAGCACCGCGATCGGACCGACCAGCGTCCAGAGCGGTGCGGGGGCCCAGCCCTCACCCGCGGCCAGGAAGGCGGCGGTCCCGACCACGAAGGCCGCGACCAGGGGGGAGACGGTGCGCATCGTGCGGCCGGCCCCCGAGAGCAGGAGGAGCAGCGCACCGGTCACCGGGGCCAGGAGGGCGGCGAAGGCGACGGCCGACCAGGCCGGGGCGAGGATGAGCGCGATCCCGACCCCGGAGAGGACGGCGCCGGCGAACAGGCCGAGCCGGCGGTAGCGGTGCGGCTGGGCGCGCAGCCTGGTCAGCCGCTCGAGGGCCTCGTCCGGGGTGAGGGCGCCGGTGCGCAGGCTCGCGCGGACGGCGCACACGTCGGCGAGCTGGTCCAGCCGCACGCCTCCCTCGACCTGCTCGAAGGTCGCCGGCCGGCCCGCGGCGAGCGTCACCGTGATCGCGGTCGGCAGGCAACCCACCTGGGGTGCGGGGTGACCGAGCCCGCGGGCGGCCTCGTGGATGTCCTCCTGGACCTCGTGCACCGGCATCCCCCCGGCGAGCAGGCCCGCCCCGAGCCAGGCGAGCAGGCGGCGGTCGCGGACGTCCTGCTCCTCGACCTGCCCCGACCGTCCCCCGGTCGGGTCCGCGGGGGTCATGACGACCGCCCGGCGGCGGAGGCGTCGGGCTCCATCCCGGCGACCTCGCCGCACGCCCAGGCCGACAGCACGCCGGCCAGGAGGGAGGGGACGAGCACGCCGGCCACCCGGAGCACGGCCGACCCGCCGTCCGCCTGTCCCCACGACAGGGCCGCCAGCCCGGCCAGGACCGCGGCGTGGACGGTGCCGGCCGACAGGCCGGCGCGGAGGGCCACCGGCGCCCGGTCGCGGTGCCCCCGCGCCACGACCGTGGTCAGCAGACCCGAGACGGCACCCAGCACCGCCCCGAGGGCGACGCCGACGATCAGGCCGGCCAGTCCCGCACCGACGGCGGTGGCGGCACCTCCGCCCGCGCCCGCCCCGTCGACCAGTGCGGCGAGCGCCCCGGTGACCGCGCCCACGGTGGCGCTCACCGAGACCCCCACGAGCACGCAGGCGACGACGTAGCGCCAGGTCATCGCCGCTCCCGGACGACCAGGGTGAACCCCTCCCGGGCGTCGCGGGACACCTCGCGCCAGCGGGCCGGGTCGATCGGGGGGAAGACGGTGCTGCCGCCGGGCTCCTGGTCGACCTCGCTGACGACGAGCCGGTGGGCCCAGGCGATGGACTCGGCGTAGACCTGCCCCCCGCCCACGACGAAGACCTCGCGGTCGCCCGCCGCCAGCAGCGCCTCGGGCCAGCCGTGGGCCACCTCGGCACCCGGCGCGGACCAGGCCCGGTCCCGGGTCAGCACGATCGTGCGCCGCCCGGGCAGCGGCCGCCCGATGGAGTCCCAGGTCGACCGACCCATGACCAGCACCCCGCCCGCGGTGGTCTCCTTGAAGTGGCGCAGGTCCGCCGGCAGGTGCCACGGCATGCCGGACCCGTCGCCGATGACGCCGTTGCGCGCGACCGCCGCGACGAGGGTGAGGGTCTGGTCGAAACCGTGGGTGAGCACGGTCGGCGGGGCGCCGCCCGCCAGGTGCTCCAGCGCCCGTCGCTCGTGCGGGACCGTGCGACCGGGCAGCTCCGACAGGGGCCACCACCGCACCTCCTCGGCCTTGTCGGGCTCCTGCACCGAGGGCCGCCCGACCCAGGTGCGGGTGGTGAAGAACAGGTCGACCCGTTGCTCGAGCGGGTCGGGCAGGGCGCAGGTCCGCTGCACGACGGCCACCGGGGCGAGGGTCCCGGGATCGACCTGCACCCCCAGCTCCTCGAGCGCCTCGCGGGCCGCGGCCCGGTATGCGGTCTCGCCGGCCTCCACGTGGCCCGCCGCCGCGCAGGCCCACCACCCGTCCATGTAGCCCGTGCCCGACCTGAGCTGGAGGAGCACCTCCGGGGCGTCGGCGGGTCCGCGCAGCAGGGCGAGGTAGGCGGCGGGGACGACCTGGAACCTGCCCCCGGGAGCGGGGGAGGTCATACCGCGATCGGCGCCTTGATCGTGGGGGCGGCCACGTAGTCGCGCACCTCGACGTCCTCGAGGTCGAAGGCGTCCAGGTCGCGCACCTGCGGATTGAGGTGGAGCGTCGGCAGCGGCCCCGGCGTGCGGGTGAGCTGCTCGCGGGCCTGGTCGAGGTGGTTGAGGTAGAGGTGGGCGTCGCCGAGGGTGTGCACGAAGTCCTTGGCCCGCAGGTCGACCGCCTGCGCGACCATGTGCGTGAGCAGGGCGTAGCTGGCGATGTTGAAGGGCACGCCCAGGAAGGTGTCCGCGCTGCGCTGGTAGAGCTGGCAGGACAGCCAGCCGCGCCGGTCGTCGTCGTCGGGAGCGGCCGGGGCGACGTAGAACTGGAAGAGGGTGTGGCAGGGCGGCAGCGCCATCTGGTCCACCTCGGCGACGTTCCAGGCGGAGACGAGGTGGCGTCGCGAGTCGGGGCTGGTCCGCAGCCCGTCGACCAGCCGCTCGATCTGGTCGATCGTCCTCCCGTCCGGGGTGGGCCAGGAGCGCCACTGGTGGCCGTAGACCGGACCCAGGTCGCCGTCCTCGTCGGCCCACTCGTCCCAGATCGTGATGCGGCGCTCCTGCAACCAGCGCACGTTGGTGTCGCCGCGCAGGAACCACAGCAGCTCCCCCACGACCGAGCGCAGGTGCAGCTTCTTGGTGGTCAGGGCGGGGAAGCCGGCGGTGAGGTCGAACCGCATCTGGTGACCGAAGACGGACAGGGTCCCGGTGCCGGTGCGGTCGCTCTTCTCCACGCCCTCGTCGAGGATCCGGCGCAGGAGGTCCAGGTACTGCTGCATACCCAGAAGAGTAGGTCCATCCCACGGGCCGGCCGGTGCTCAGGTGCGGTGCCGTCCCGATCGGCCCCCTGAAGACGCGTGACCAGAGGGAACACCGGGGTGTGACGCGGATCACGTGACCGACGCGTAACATCCTGGGCCCCTCCGACGATATGACCCGTGACCGCCCTGCTGCTCGGACCCCCCGAGCGGGCAGCAGGGCGGTTCTCTACGTCCTGGGCAGGGGTGGTGCGGGGTCCTCCTCAGACGTCCCGGGGGCCGGGTTCGTCCCAGGGCCGCTCCGGCTCGGCCGGAGGCCCACCGGCACGGCCCCCACCCCGCGCCGGTCCGTCCACCGCCCGCGGAGCGGGTCGCCCCTGCTCGCGGGAGGCGAGCCGGCGGGCCTGCTCGGCGATCTGGGTCTCGGAGGGTTCCTGGTCCCAGGTGAGCGCGGCGAGGTGGAGCACCAGCGCCAGCCCCCAGCCCATGGCCGGCCAGACCGGCCAGAAGTAGCCGCCCCCCGAGACGAGCCAGATCGCGGTGAGCAGCCCCATGACCGCCAGGTAGACGGTGAGGTGCTGGCGGAACCCCGCCCGGGCCTCCAGCTGCTGCTTGGCCCGGGCCCGCAGGCGCGGGTCGTCCGCCGGGTCGCCCGGGCGCGCCGGGGCGACCGACCGTGCGGGGTCGTCGGGCGGCTCCTGGCCCGGGGCCGGCAGGGGTGGTCGATCCATGGGTCTCCTCAGGTGGTCCCAGCCCAGGGTAGTGCCGTCGGCCGCTCCCGCGCCGGGTGCCGAGGTGCTGGCACAGGTGCGGGTGGCCCGCCGGATGTCGGCCCGCAGGGCGTGTGACACCTGGTGCTGAGGGGGATCTGACGTACGGTGCGAGCGTGGCCAAGTCTGCGACCTCGACGTCCCGCACCCGCTCCGGCGGCACCGGCGGTGCCTCGACCCGACCCGCCAGCCGCTCCGGCCCGGGCGGTCGGGGTGGCTCGTCCGGTCGCGGTGCGACCGCCGCCACGGCGCAGGGCGGGGGAGGATCGCTGCCGGGCAAGGCCTTCCGGGGCATCGCCGGCGCCACCGGTGGCACGGTCCGTGCGATGACCGACACCGCCCGCGACCTCGAGCCCGAGCACCGCCGCGACGGGGCCGGTTTCCTGCTCCTCGCCCTGGCCCTGGTCGTCGCGCTCCGGGAGTGGTGGGGCCTGGACGGCATGTTCGGCGACGCGGTGCACGCCGTGGCCGCCGGGACCTTCGGTCGCGTCGCGCTCGTCCTGCCCGTCGTCCTGCTCTTCTTCGCCGTGCGCCTGTTCCGTCGCCCCGGCGAGCAGCAGGCGACCAACCGGATGTCGATCGGCACCGTCGCCCTCCTGCTGGCCGGCAGCGGGCTGACCCATCTGGCCGCCGGCGCCCCCGACTACGCCGAGGGACCGGCCGTGATGCAGGCCTCCGGCGGGATCCTCGGCTTCATCGCCTCCTCGATGCTGTCGGCGGCCATCACCGCCACCGGCGCGGCCATCGTGCTCGGTCTGCTGGCGGCCTTCGGCTTCCTCGTCCTGACCCGCACGCCCGTGCACCGCATCCCTGACCGGCTGCGCGAGCTGGAGCAGCAGCTCTTCGACTCGGCCCGGTTCGACCGGGTGGACCCGGTCACCGGGGAGGTCCTGCCCCGGGGCCGGCGCGCGCGGGCGCACCTCGACGAGCGGGAGGGTGACGTCGCCTTCGAGCAGGCGGCGCACGTGGACCGCAGCGCCAAGGGGCGTTCGCTGCGGGCCGGGAAGCGCCGGTCGGGGACCGACGAGCCCCACGACGCGGACGCCTCCAG
>DATISK010000014.1:0-6117 GCA_035581545.1 Ornithinimicrobium sp.
AGGGTCGTGCGCGCGAGCCGCCGACGGCGCCGCCCCACGGGTGGCGCCGTCGGGCTGTCCCCGAGAGGAGCAGGTATGCCGTGGTGGCGCCGGTCCGTGCCGCGCGTCGAGGTGGTCTCGCGACAGGGCTGCCACCTCTGCGAGGAGATGCTGGAGACGGTCGAGGCGGTGCTCGGTCCGCGGGTGCCGGTGCTGGTCACCGACCTGGACCGGGACGACGTCGGGGCCGCCCTGCGCGAGCGGTGGGCCACGCTGGTCCCGGTGCTGCTCGTCGACGGTGCGGAGGTGGCCCACTGGCGCGTCGAGGAGGACACCGTCCGGGCCGCCCTCCGCGCCTCGAGACGAACCTCACCGGCCCGCGTTTTGGTCCAACGGCGACGACGACCCTAGAGTGAGGGGGTCCTCGTCGAGCGCCGGCATGGGTCTGATATAAGGCCCCGCCTCGACGTCAGTTGATCCGAGAGGAGCCGGTCCGCCCATGATGGCCGAGTCCACCCGACGTGGGGTTCCGGAGGCCACCGTCGGGCGACTGCCCGGCTACCTGCGGGCCCTCACGGCGCTGGCGGACGAGGGACGGGTCTCCGTCTCCAGCGAGGAGCTGGCCGAGCTGACGGGGGTCCGCTCGGCGCAGGTGCGCAAGGACCTGTCGAGCCTGGGCTCCTACGGTGTGCGCGGGGTGGGCTACGACGTCACCCGGCTCTCCGACCAGATCGCCGCGGAGCTCGGCCTGAGCCGGACCCGGCCGGTCGTCATCGTCGGGATGGGCAACCTGGGCCGGGCGCTGGCCTCCTACGGCGGACTGACGACCCGTGGCTTCCACGTCACGGCGCTGGTGGACGCCGACCCCGCGGTCGTGGGCACCGAGGTCGACGGACTCGTGGTCGTGCCGATGGACGACCTGGCCGCCGACGCGACCCGGGCAGGGGTCGGGGTGATCGCCACCCCCGCCGCCGCCGCCCAGGGCGTGGCCGACGCGCTCGTGGAGCGGGGGGTGCGCTCGATCCTCAACTTCGCCCCGGTGGTCCTGCGGGTGCCCGCCCCCGTGCACGTGCGTGCGGTGGACCTGTCCACCGAGCTGGCGATCCTGGCCTTCCACGAGCACCAGCACGCCCTGGCCACCGCCGGCGGGGAGGCGGCCGGATGAGCGTCCTCGTCGTCGGGCTGTCGCACCGCACCGCTCCGATCGAGCTGCTCGAGCGGGCGGCCCTGGGGCCGGACGGGGCCCGTGACCTGGCCGACCGGGTGAGATCCGGCGAGCACGTCGAGGAGGCCCTCGTGCTGTCCACGTGCAACCGGCTCGAGGTCGTCGTCGAGGCCGGCACCTTCCACGGGGCCCTCACCGAGGTGGGGGAGCGGATCTGCGAGCTCACCGGCATCCCGAGGGAGGAGCTGAACCCCCACCTCTACGTGCACTACGACGAGCGGGCGGTCAGCCACCTCTTCGGGGTCGCCTGCGGGCTGGACTCGATGGCCGTGGGAGAGAGCCAGATCCTGGGGCAGCTGCGCGGGGCCCTGGCCTCCGCCCAGCACGACGGACGGATGGGTCCGGTCCTCAACCCGTTGCTCCAGCAGGCGCTGCGCGTGGGCAAGCGCGCCCATGCCGAGACTCCCATCGACGAGGTGTCCCGCTCCCTCGTCGCTGCCGGCCTGGACCTGGCCGGCGAGGTCCTGCCGGACCTGACGGCCGCACGGGCGGTCGTCGTCGGTGCCGGGGCCATGTCGGGCCTGGCGGTGGCCACCCTCGCCCGGGCCGGGGTCCGGGACCTGACCGTGGTCAACCGCACGGCCGATCGCGCCGAGCGGCTTGCGGCCGAGCACGGGGCGGTGACCGGGGACTGGGTCGACGTGGTCGACCTGGCTGCCGGGGCCGACCTCGTCATCACCTGCACGGGCGCGGTCGGTCACGTCCTGGAGACCGCCGCCCTGGGGCGGGCCAGGGACGGGGCCGGGCGGGACGGGATCCCCACGGTGCTCCTCGACCTGGCCCTGCCCCGCGACGTCGACCCGGCGGTCGCCGCGCTCGACGGCGTCCGGCTGTGGAGCCTGGCCGACCTGCAGGTGGAGATGGCGGACGGGGTCACGACCGGCCCCGGCGGTGCGACGGGGGGCGGGACTCCCGCCGGTGCCCCCGGCACCGTCCAGGCCGTCGAGGCGGTCCGCGACCTGGTGACCGCGGAGGTCGCGGCCTACCTGACCGAGCGACGCGCGGCGCGGCTGGGGCCCACCCTCGCGGCCCTGCGCACCCAGGCGGCCCGCGTGGTCGACCAGGAGATGGTCCGTCTCGACCAGCGGGTGCCGCACCTGGCCGACGACGAGCGGGCCGAGGTGCGGCGCACCGTGCAGCGGGTGGTCGACAAGCTGCTGCACACGCCGTCGGTGCGGGTCAAGCAGCTGCAGCACGGCGGCGAGCCGGCCGACTACGGCCAGGCGCTCCGCGAGCTCTTCGACCTCGACCCGGCCGAGCCCGCCGTCGTGCGCACCCCGCCGCCCGAGGTGACCGCCGCACCCCTGACGGCCGCCCCCGCGCCGGCCGCGCCGGCGAACGGGGAGAGGCCAGCATGAGCCGCCCCGCCCCCGTGCCGCCCGTCCCGCAGCGCCCGCTGCGGCTGGGCACCAGGGCCAGCGCCCTGGCCACCAGCCAGTCCGGCTGGGTCGCCGACCGCCTGCGGGCCGCCGGTGTCGAGACCGAGCTCGTCCACGTGCGCACCGAGGGTGACGCCTCCCGCGCCAGCCTGCGCCAGATCGGGGGCACCGGCGTCTTCGCCTCTGCGCTGCGTGATGCGCTGCGGGAGAGCCGGATCGACCTGGCCGTGCACTCGCTGAAGGACCTGCCCACCGCTCCCGAACCCGGTCTGGTCGTCGCGGCGGTGCCGGAGCGGGAGGACCCGCGGGACGCCCTCGTCGCCCGCGACGGACTGACCCTGCACGGCCTGCCCCCGGGCGCCTCCGTCGGCACCGGGTCGCCCCGGCGCGCCGCCCAGCTGACGCTGGTGCGGCCCGACCTCGACGTACGCGACATCCGCGGCAACGTGGGCACCCGGATCGACCTGGTGCGCGGGGGCCGGCTCGACGCCGTCGTCCTCGCCTGCGCCGGACTGTCCCGCCTCGGGCGCCTGGACGAGGCGACCGACCTGCTCGACCCCGACGTGATGCTCCCGGCGGCCGGCCAGGGTGCCCTCGCCGTGGAGTGCCGGACGGACGACGAGCCGCTCGTGACCCTCCTGCGCGACGTCCTCGAGCACGCACCGACGCGTGCGGCCGTCACCGCCGAGCGCGCGGTCCTGGCCCGGCTGGAGGCCGGCTGCACCGCGCCGGTCGGCGCCCTCGCCCGGGCCGGGGCGGACGGCGCCCTGGCCCTCACCGCCTTCGTGGCGCTGCGGGACCTCCCGCTCCGTCACGCAGAGACCGGGTCCGACCCGGTCGCCCTCGGCCACGAGGTGGCCGATCACCTGTTGTCCCGTCCCGACCCCGTGGTCACCGGCAGCGACGGAGCTGCTGCCACCGGGTCCTTTCCCACCGGAGCGTGAGAAGTGAGCACCGACGCCGCCCCGATCGACACCGCCGCCCAGACGCGGCCCGCCGAATGCGCCCGGGTCGCCTTCGTCGGTGCCGGACCGGGTGACCCCGGACTGCTCACCGTGCGGGCACGCGACTACCTGGCCGCGGCCGACGTCGTCGTCCTGGACACCGCCCAGCAGGCGGACCAGCTGGCCGCCTGGACCCGCGAGGGGGTCGAGCTCGTCGTCGCCGACGCCCAGGACGCCCCTGCGGCGACCGAGGCCACCCGCTGCGCCCTGCTCGTGCGGACCGCCACCGCCTTCGAGGCTCCCTCCCACCTGGTGGTCCGGCTCATGGACGGTGACCCGAGCGCCTTCAGCGGTCTGGCTGCCGAGGCGCTCGCCTGCCGCGACGCGGGTGTCCCCTTCGAGATCGTCCCCGGGGTGAGCACCGCCTGGTCGGTCCCCGCCTACGCAGGGGTCCCGCTGACCACCCACGAGGGCGGTGGCGAGCTGCACATGATCACCGCCGGCGAGCCGGGCATCGACTGGTCCCTCTCCGCCCGGGACGACATCACCGTCGTCGTGCTCGGCTCCGGGGAGCCGCTGCGGGACGCCCTCCAGGGGCTGCTCGACGCCGGCCGTCCCGCCGAGAGCCCGGTGGCGCTCACCGAGCACGGCACCACGACCACGCAGCACACGAAGGTCACCACCCTGGTCGGGGCGATCGAGGCCCTGGACAAGGGGTGCCCGGACTGCCCCGAGGCCTCGGTGGCTGTCGTCGGCCGACAGGTGGAGCTGCGCGCCGAGCTGTCGTGGTACGAGACCAAGCCGCTGTTCGGCTGGTCGATCCTGGTGCCCCGCACCAAGGAGCAGTCGGTCTCCATGACCGAGCGGATCGCCGCCTACGGCGCCACCTCCGCGGTCGTGCCCACCATCAGCGTCGAGCCGCCGCGCACCCCGCAGCAGATGGACCGCGCCGTCAAGGGTCTGGTCACCGGGCGCTACGAGTGGATCGGGTTCACCTCGGTCAACGCGGTGAAGGCCGTGCGCGAGAAGTTCGAGGCCCTGGGGCTGGACGCCCGCGCGTTCGCCGGGCTCAAGATCGCCGCCGTCGGCGGGGTCACCGCGGCCGCCCTGCGCGAGTGGGGCCTGGAGCCGGACCTGGTCCCCGAGGGGGAGCAGTCGGCGGTCGGTCTGCTGGAGGTGTGGCCGCCCTACGACGACCTGCTCGACCCGATCAACCGGGTCTTCCTGCCGCGGGCCGACATCGCCACCGAGACCCTCGTCGCCGGGCTGCAGGAGGTCGGCTGGGAGGTCGACGACGTCACCGCCTACCGCACCGTGCGCGCCGCGCCGCCGCCCGCCCCCGTCCGCGAGTCGATCAAGGGCGGTGCCTTCGACGCGGTCTGCTTCACCTCCTCCTCCACGGTGCGCAACCTCGTGGGGATCGCCGGCAAGCCGCACCCCAGCACGGTCGTGGCCTGCATCGGCCCGGCCACGGCGAGGACGGCCGAGGAGCACGGTCTGCGGGTGGACGTCGTCGCGCCCGAACCGAGCGCGATCGTGCTCGTCGACGCCCTGGCCCAGCACGCCCGGGTGGTCGCCGCCCGGGCCCGGGCGGAGGGGCAGCCGGTGCTGCGCCCCAGCCAGCGCAGGACCGCCGGTCGCCGGTCACGGTCCCGCCGGTGAACGGCACGGCTCCGTCGACCGATCCGGTCCGGCCGCACGAACGCCCGCGCCGCCTGCGGACCACCCCTGCCCTGCGCCGCCTGGTGGCGCAGACGCGGGTGCACCCGGCGGAGCTGGTGCTGCCGGTCTTCGTCCGGGACGGTATCGAGGAGCCCCGCCCGATCGGCTCGATGCCCGGCGTCGTCCAGCACACCCCGGACAGCCTCCTGCGCGCGGCCGAGGAGGCCGTGCGCGCCGGCGTCGGGGGGGTCATGGTCTTCGGGGTCCCGGCCGAGGAGGAGAAGGACGCGACCGGCACCTGCGGGACCGACCCCGACGGCGTGCTCAACCGTGCGCTGCGCGCGCTGCGGGCCGAGCTGGGGGACGCCACGGTCCTCATGAGCGACCTGTGCCTGGACGAGTTCACCGACCACGGACACTGCGGGGTCCTGGACGCCCGGGGCCGGGTCGACAACGACGCCACCCTGGAGCGCTACGCCCTCATGGCCGTCGAGCAGGCCCGCGCGGGGGCGCACGTCGTCGGGCCCAGCGGCATGATGGACGGCCAGGTCCGAGCGGTCCGTGAGGCGCTCGACGCCGCCGGCCACCAGGACGTCGCCGTGCTGGCCTACACCGCCAAGTACGCCTCGGCCGCCTACGGTCCCTTCCGGGAGGCCGTCGGCTCCAGCCTGCGCGGCGACCGGGCCACCTACCAGCAGGACCCGGCCAACCGCACCGAGAGCCTGCGCGAGCTGCGGCTCGACCTGGCCGAGGGCGCCGACATGGTGATGGTCAAGCCGGCCCTGCCCTACCTCGACGTGCTCAGCGACGTCGCGGCGGTGGCGGACGTCCCGGTCGCGGCCTACCAGGTCAGCGGGGAGTACGCGATGATCGAGGCCGCGGCGGCGCAGGGCTGGATCGACCGCGACCGGATGGTGCTGGAGACGCT
>DATISK010000015.1:0-10280 GCA_035581545.1 Ornithinimicrobium sp.
CGCGCGGTCACGCCCGTCATGGACGCCTGGGCGGTCGCGGACGACCTCTGGCTCCGGCGGGTGGCGATCCTGTCCCAGCTCAAGCACAAGGAGGCGACCGACACCGCGCTGCTCGAACGGTGCGTCGCGGCCAACCTGGAGGACTCGCTCTTCGGCCAGGAGTTCTTCGTGCGCAAGGCCCTGGGCTGGGCGCTGCGGCAGCAGGCCAGGACCGACCCCGCCTGGGTGCGCGGCGTGCTCGAGCGCTACCAGGACCGGCTCAGCGGGCTGACGAGCCGTGAGGCGGGCAAGCACCTCTGACCCGGACGGACCGGTGACGACGAGGGGCCGCCGGGGCCTAGCCCCGCTCCCACCACCAGTCGACCAGCGGCCACCACGGCTCGTGGCCGGCCAGCTCGACGGCGCGCTCGCGGGTGAACCACCCGGCCTCCAGGACGTCGTCGAGGTCGGGCCGCAGGGCGGGCAGCCCCGCCGGAGCGTCTCCCCGGCCCGGCCCTGCGTCCGGGCTGCCGGTCGCCGCCGGCCGGCCGTCGGACCGGGGGCCCACCACCGCCCCGAAGACCTGCAGGTGGTTGATCCCGGTCTCGAAGGGCCTCGGATCGGCCCCGTGGGCGACGGTGATGCGCTCGTAGCCCACCGCCACCAGGCCCTCGGCCTCCAGGACCAGGCCGGTCTCCTCGACCACCTCCCGCACGGCCCCCTCGCGGACGCTCTCACCCCGCTCGCGCTTGCCGCCCGGCGGCGACCAGCCGGGACGGGACGCGTTGCGCACCAGCGCCATCCACTGCTGGGACCGGACCAGGACGACCGCCGCCCCGGCCCGCTCCTGCTCGAGGCCGGAGGCGATCACGTCGAGCACGTGGGGAGCCGACGTGGCCACCGCCAGACCGTTCTCGACCCGGGCGAGCGGGCGCTCGCCCCGGCGCTTGCGGAAGCGCAGGCCGCTGTCCCGCAGCCGCCGGGCCAGCTCGGTGGCCGGCACCGGCACCGCGCCCGCGGCCACGAGCGCCGCATACCTCTCCTCGGGCACGTCGTAGTGGTCCCCCTCGAAGGCGCGCTCGGGCAGCCCGGCCGCCCGGGCGAAGGCGTGCAGCTCGGCGAGCGAGGCGTCGCTGATCAGGTGGGAGAAGTACCGCCCGTGGGCCGGCCACAGGGGCGGGTCGAGGTAGACGGTCATGCCACCGCCCGGGGGGCGTACATGATGACCGTCACGCCGACGAGGCAGGTCAGCGCCCCCAGGACGTCGTAGCGGTCGGGCCGGAACCCGTCGGCGACCATCCCCCACAGCAGCGACCCGACGATGAACACCCCGCCGTAGGCGGCCAGGACCCGCCCGAAGTGGGCGTCCGGCTGGAAGGCCGCGACCACCCCGTAGAGCCCCAGGCTCACCACGCCGACCCCCACGAAGAGCCACCCCCGGTGCTCCTTGACGCCCTGCCACACCAACCAGGCCCCGCCGATCTCCAGCAGGGCGGCCAGGGCGAAGAGGGCGATCGAGCGTCCGGTCATGGCGCCCGAGACTCCCGCTGTGGACAACGCGGACGCCGACGGCGGCCCGGCGCCTACGGTCGTGGTCGAGGGGGCCGCCCGGCCACCAGGACCAGGAGGGACCATGACCGACACGTTCGCCGTCGACACCGCCAGGATCGCCGCCGCCTCCGGCGACATCGAGCGGATCTCGGCCACGATCGAGGCCGAGGTGCGCGCGATGATGGGCAAGCTGACCGCGCTGCAGGACTGCTGGCAGGGCTCGGCCTCGGCCGGCTTCCAGGCGGTCACCCAGGACTGGGGCGCGACGCAGGAGCGGGTGCGCTCCTCGCTGCAGCAGATCTCCACGACCCTGCGCACGGCCGGCCAGGACTACGAGCTGGTCGAGCAGACCAACCGGATGCGCTTCCAGACGGGCTGAGGCCCCGACGCACGCCGACGGGGCGGCCCCTCGCTGGGAGGGACCGCCCCGTCGGTGCGTTGACCGCCCGCGAGGAACGCGGGCGCGCTGTGCTCCGACCCGGGTGGGTCAGAAGTCCATGCCACCCATGCCACCGTCGCCGGCCGGCATGGCCGGGGTCTTCTCCGGCTTGTCGGCGATGACGGCCTCGGTGGTCAGGAAGAGGGCCGCGATGGAGGCGGCGTTCTGCAGGGCGGACCGGGTCACCTTGACCGGGTCGGCGACGCCGAACTTCAGCATGTCGCCGTACTCGCCGGTGGCCGCGTTCAGGCCCTCGCCCGGGGTGAGGTTGCGCACCTTCTCCGCGACGACGCCGCCCTCGAGGCCGGCGTTGATGGCGATCTGCTTCA
This sequence comes from Ornithinimicrobium sp., assembly GCA_035581545.1. Lineage (GTDB taxonomy): Bacteria > Actinomycetota > Actinomycetes > Actinomycetales > Dermatophilaceae > Ornithinicoccus. Next base: position 2,299 of record DATISK010000015.1, read on the forward strand.
GCGGGGCCTCGATGGCGACCTTGACGATGTTGGCGCCGGTCGCCTCGTCACCCTCCAGGGTCAGACCCTCGAAGGCGCTGGAGGCCTGGATCAGCGCCACGCCACCACCGGCGACGATGCCCTCCTCGACCGCAGCCTTCGCGTTGCGGACGGCGTCCTCGATGCGGTGCTTGCGCTCCTTGAGCTCGACCTCGGTCGCCGCGCCGGCCTTGATGACCGCCACGCCGCCGGCCAGCTTGGCCAGGCGCTCCTGCAGCTTCTCGCGGTCGTAGTCGGAGTCGCTGTTGTCGATCTCGGTGCGGATCTGGGAGACACGACCGGCGATCTGGTCGGCGTCGCCGCCGCCCTCGACGATGGTCGTCTCGTCCTTGGTGACGACGACCTTGCGGGCCGAGCCCAGCAGGTCCAGGTCGGCGGTCTCCAGCTTGAGGCCGACCTCCTCGGAGATGACCTGGCCACCGGTGAGGATGGCGATGTCGCCGAGCATGGCCTTGCGGCGGTCGCCGAAGCCCGGGGCCTTGACGGCGACGGACTTGAAGTTGCCACGGATCTTGTTGACCACCAGGGTCGCCAGGGCCTCACCCTCGACGTCCTCGGCGATGATCGCCAGCGGCTTGCCGGACTGCATGACCTTCTCCAGGAGGGGCAGCAGGTCCTTGACCGAGGAGATCTTGGAGTTGACCACCAGCACGTAGGCGTCCTCGAGGACGGCCTCCATGCGGTCGGTGTCGGTGACGAAGTAGGGCGAGATGTAGCCCTTGTCGAAGCGCATGCCCTCGGTGAGCTCCAGCTCCAGCCCGAAGGTGTTGGACTCCTCGACGGTGATGACACCCTCGTTGCCGACCTTGTCCATGGCCTCGGCGATCATCCCGCCGATCTCGGTGTCGGCCGCGGAGATGGACGCGGACTGCGCGATCTGCTCCTTGGTCTCCACGGGCTTGGCCATGTTCAGCAGCTCGTCGTTGACGGCGCGCACGGCCACCTCGATGCCGCGCTTGAGCGCCATCGGGTTGGCGCCGGCGGCGACGTTGCGCAGGCCCTCGCGGACCATCGCCTGGGCGATGACGGTCGCGGTGGTGGTGCCGTCACCGGCGACGTCGTCGGTCTTCTTGGCGACCTCCTTGACCAGCTCGGCGCCGATCTTCTCGTAGGGGTCCTCGAGCTCGATCTCCTTGGCGATGCTCACACCGTCGTTGGTGATGGTGGGCGCACCCCACTTCTTCTCGAGCACGACGTTGCGGCCCTTGGGGCCGAGGGTCACCTTCACGGCGTCGGCAAGGGTGTTCATACCCTTCTCGAGCCCGCGGCGAGCCTCCTCGTCGAATGCAATGGTCTTGGCCATCGTGGTCTGTCCTCCACACGCTGATGGGCGGTTGACCCGCGGTGTCGCCCGCGACGGACGGGCCGGTCCCCACGGGCTCACGTCGCCCGGGCTCCCGACCCTCGACACTGCCGGTCGGTCTTATCACTCTCACGTCGAGAGTGCTAGGACCATGATTAGCACTCGACCCCTCCGAGTGCAAATGCCTCAGCGCAGCTCGAGCGCCCGGACCGCCGCGTCGCGCAGGGTCTGGTCCTGCAGCCCCAGCCCGCGACCGGCGCTGACGAGGGCGTCCACCCCCGCCAGGCCCTCGGCCAGGACCTCGGCGAACCGTTCCCCCAGCATGGCCAGACGTGCGGCCTGGTCCTCGACGAACCCGCGGTCCACGACGGAGCCGTGCCCCGGGACCCAGACGTCGGCGTGCTCGGCGGCCGGCTTGCCCAGGAGCGCCTCGAGCGTGGTCGCCCACTCCTGCGGGAAGGCGTCCTCCATCATCGGGTCGGCACCCTCCTCGACGAGGTCGCCGGCGAAGACGACACCGGCGTCCGGCACGGACACGGCCAGGTCGTGGTCGGTGTGGCCCCTCCCCGAGAAGAGCAGCTCCACGGAGCGGCCGCCCAGGTCCAACGGCGTGTCCTCCTCGACGAGGTAGAACGGCAGCACGATCTCGGTGCCGAGGATGTCCTCGGCGATCGACTCCCGGTGGGTGGCACGCATGTGCTCCACGATCTGCTCCCGCTGGTGCTCGCCCGTGCGGCGCAGGTCGTCGACGGCCCCGACGTGCGCGTAGATCTGGGAGTCCCGGAAGGCGGAGTTGCCGAAGCAGTGGTCGTAGTGGGCGTGCGTGTTGACGACCGTGATCTCCAGGTCGGTGATCTCCCGGACCGCCTCGGCCAGCTCGACCCCGTGCTGGTGGTAGCTGCGGGTGTCCACGAGCAGGGCCCGGTCCTCGCCCACGACCAGCCCGCAGTTGAGGTTGAGCTCCTCGTGGCGACGGACATAGACCCCGGGCGCCACGCTGCGCCAGGTGACTGCTGCCATGGCCCCAGTCTACGGGCGCGGGGAGGGTGCTTCCCGACTCCGGGCGCTCAGGACAGCCCGGTGATCGTCCCGTCCTCGGCGATGTCCATGCCCACGGCGGCCGGGACGCGGGGCAGTCCGGGCATGCGCATGATGTCGCCGGTGAGCGCCACCACGAAGCCGGCCCCGGCGTTGACGACGAGCTCGCGGACGGTGATCCGGAAGCCGCGGGGGGCGCCCAGCAGGGTCGGGTCGTCGGAGAAGGAGTACTGCGTCTTGGCCATGCACACGGGCAGGTCGCCGTGGCCCTGCGCCTCCAGCTCGACCAGCTGGGTGCGTGCGGTCGGGGTGAGGTCCACCCCGTCGGCCCGGTAGATCTCCCGGGCGATCGTGCCGATCTTGGTGAGCAGGTCGTCCGTGGCGGCGTAGAGCGGGGCGAAGGAGCTCCCCCGGTCGCACAGCTCCACCACGGCACGGGCCAGGTCCTCCCCTCCCTCACCGCCTCGGGCGAACACCTCCGAGAGCTCCACGTCGGCGCCCAGCTGGGCGCACCGCTGCCGCACGAGGTCCAGCTCGGCGTCGGTGTCGGTGGGGAAGCGGTTGAGGGCCACGACGACCGGGACGCCGAACTTCTGCAGGTTCTCCAGGTGCTGCTCCAGGTTGACCACGCCGCGCCCGAGGGCGTCGAGGTCCTCCTCGCCCAGCTCCTTCTTGTCCCTGCCGCCGTTGAGCTTGAGGGCGCGCACGGTCGCCACGAGCACGACCGCGGAGGGGGTGAGCCCACCCGCGGGGGCGACGATGTCGAAGAACTTCTCGGCGCCGAGGTCGGCGCCGAACCCGGCCTCGGTGACGACGTAGTCGGCCAGCTTGAGGGCGGTCCGGGTCGCCAGCACGGAGTTGTTGCCGTGCGCGATGTTGGCGAACGGCCCGCCGTGGATGATCGCCGGCGTGTTCTCCAGGGTCTGCACGAGGTTGGGCTTGACGGCGTCCTTCATCAGCAGCGCCATCGCGCCGGCCGCGTCCAGGTCGGCGGCCGTCACCGGCGTCCTGGCGTAGGTCTGGGCGACCACGATCCTCCCGAAGCGTTCCTTGAGGTCCTCGATGCCGGTCGCCAGGCACAGGGCCGCCATGATCTCGCTGGCGACGGTGATCTCGAAGCCGGACTCGCGGACCACGCCGTCGCCCACCTTGCCCAGGCCCACGACGACGTTGCGCAGGGCGCGGTCGTTCATGTCCAGGACGCGCTTCCAGCTGATCCGCTTGGGGTTGATGCCCAGGGGGTTGCCCTGGTGGATCGAGTTGTCCAGCAGCGCGGAGAGCAGGTTGTGCGCCGAGGTGATCGCGTGGAAGTCCCCGGTGAAGTGCAGGTTGATGTCCTCCATCGGCACCACCTGGGCGTAGCCGCCCCCGGCAGCACCGCCCTTCATCCCGAACACCGGTCCCAGCGAGGGCTCCCGGAGGGTCGTGACGGCCCGGTGGCCCAGACGGTTGAGCGCCATCGACAGACCCACGTTGGTCGTCGTCTTGCCCTCGCCGGCAGCGGTCGGGTTGATCGCGGTGCAGAGGATCAGCCGCCCGTCGGGGCGGTCCGCGAGCCGGTCGAGGATGCCCAGCGACAGCTTGGCCTTGTCGTGCCCGTAGGGCTCGTAGTCCTCCGGCCCCAGCCCCAGCTCCTCGGCGACCTCCCCGATCGGGCGCAGACGGGCGGACTGGGCGATCTCGACGTCGGTCTTCACGTGCTCATGACCTCCTGGCACCGGGGCGGGGCCGCCGTTGGCCCCGCGTCGGGACTCACGCTACCCAGTCCCCGGGGCGGGGCCGCGAGGTGGTCGGCGCACCCGCAGATGGTGGCGCTGGGACCTGTGGGACGCCCGGGGTGGAAGGGGGTCCGATCCTGCCCGGACATGCCCGCTAAATGACACGCGTGCAATTCAGGTGTCGTAGACTGACGGCCAGTTGGAAGCGGCGCTGGCACGGGCGAGGTCAGGCACCACCGGGACGAGAGGGAGTGTTCATGGGCGCGGCCCCGCGGGTCAACGATGTCGAGACGGGCCTCTCCGAGCGCGACCGGCAGATCCTCGACTTCGAGCACCAGTGGTGGAAGTACGCCGGGTCCAAGGAGGAGGCGGTCAAGGAGCTGTTCGACCTCAGCCCCACCCGTTACTACCAGCTGCTCAACCAGCTCATCGACAGCGAGTCCGCCCTCGCGCACGACCCGCTGCTCATCAAGCGGCTGCGCCGTCAGCGCGCCAGCCGTCAGCGCAGCCGCTCGGCCCGCCGGCTGGGCATCGAGCTCTGATCCGCCGGCGGCGTACCGCCTCGCCGCCCCCTGCACCACGACATACCCTGTCCCGGTGCCTGCCTCCGCCCCGCTGACCGAGCTGGTCCACCCCAGCTGGGCCGACGCGCTCGCGCCTGCCGCGGACACCGTCGGCCGGCTGGGCGAGTTCCTGCGCCTCGAGCTGGCCGCCGGCCGCGGATACCTCCCACCGGGCCCCCAGGTGCTCCGCGTCTTCGGGCAGCCGATGCAGGACGTGCGCGTCCTCGTCGTCGGGCAGGACCCCTACCCCACCCCCGGCCACGCCGTCGGCCTGAGCTTCTCGGTGGCCCCCGACGTGCGGCCCCTCCCCCGCAGCCTGCAGAACATCTTCACCGAGCTCGGCGACGACCTCGGCCGCCCCCCACCCACGAGCGGCGACCTGGGCCCCTGGTCCGAGCGCGGGGTCATGCTGCTCAACCGGGTGCTCACCGTCCGGCCCGGGGCACCGGCCAGCCACCGCGGGAAGGGCTGGGAGCAGGTCAGCGAGCTGGCCATCGACGCCCTGGTCCGGCGCGGCGGTCCGCTGGTGGCGATCCTGTGGGGCCGGGACGCGCGCGGCCTGGCCGCCCGCCTCGGTGACGTGCCCCGCGTCGAGAGCGCGCACCCCTCGCCGCTGTCGGCCCGGCACGGGTTCTTCGGCAGCCGGCCGTTCAGCCGCACCAACGCCCTGCTGCAGCAGCAGGGCGCCGACCCCGTCGACTGGAGCTTGCCGTGACCCCGCCCGCAGGTATGCCGTCCCTCCCCTCCGGCGCGCTCGTGCACGGGGAGGCCGGCAGCGTCCGACCGGCTCCGAGGGTGTGGTCACGCTACGTGGCGGTCGGGGACTCCTTCACCGAGGGGATGAGCGACCCCTCGCCGCAGGACCCGGACGTCTACGTCGGCTGGGCCGACCGGTTGGCGGCACTCCTCGCGGCGCACACCGAGGAGATGTCCTACGCCAACCTCGCCGTCCGGGGGCGCAAGCTCGCCGACGTGGTGGGCCCGCAGCTGGACGCCGCGCTCGCCCTGGGGCCCGACCTGGTGAGCCTGGTCGGTGGTGGCAACGACATCCTGCGCCCGAGGGCCGACGTCGACGCCCTGGCCGCGCAGCTGGAGGAGGCGGTCGCCCGGGTCCGGGCCACCGGCGCCGACGTCCTCATGGCCACGCCCACGGACCCCGCCGGGGCGCCGATCATCGGCCGCACCAGGGGGCGGGCGGCGACCTACATCGCGCACATCTGGTCGATCGCGCAGCGCCACGGCTGCTACGTGCTCAACCAGTGGGCCTGCGACTTCCTCCAGGACTGGCGGATGTGGGCCGACGACCGGATCCACATGACCCCCGAGGGTCACCGGCGGATCGCGCTGGCGGCCTACGCCGCGCTCGGGCACGACCCCGCCGAGGCGGACTGGCACGTCCCGCTGCCCGCGCAGCAGGCCCCGGGCCTCGTCGCCGGGGCGCGCGAGCACGGGCGGTGGGCCCGCGAGCACGCCGGCCCCTGGGTGCAGCGCAGGGTGCGCGGGCGCTCCTCGGGCGACGGCCGCGCCCCGAAGCGTCCCGCGCTGCTGCCGGTGGACCGCCCCGGGTCCTGACCCCCACGTGCGGGCGTGCCGGGACCCTGCCACGATGAGGTATGGCACACCCGGTCCTGACCCCCGAGGAGATCACCCGCCGCACCGAGCTCGCGTGCGAGGCGGCGTTCACGGCCGCGACCGACCTCGACCTGGACGTCACCGACACGGAGGTCCTGCACGACGCCTTCTCCGTCGTGGTCCGCCTCTCGCCGACCCCGGTCGTCGCCCGCATCCCGGTGGTGCACCCGCCCGGCGTGACGGCCGAGGCCGTGGAGGAGCGCCAGTGCCGCGAGCTGGACGTCGCCGGCTGGCTGCACGAGCAGGGGGTCCCGGCCACCCGGCCGAGCCCGCTGGTTCCGCCGGAGCCGGTGCGCCAGGACGGTTTCGCCATCACCTTCTGGGAGCTGGTGGAGACGACGCCGGACCACCGGCCCTACCGACCGGCCGACCCCGAGGTCGCGGCGGTGCTGCACCTGGCGCTGGCCGCCTACCCCGGGGCGCTGCCCTTCCTGGCCCCGTTCAACGGTTCGCTGGCCGCGATGGTCGAGGCCGCCGAGGCCTCGCCCCTGCTCTCGGCCGAGGACGTGGACCGGCTGCACGCGCAGTGGCACGCGCTGGCCCCGGTGCTGGCCGACGAGGAGACCTTCCAGGCCCGCTTCGGGCCCACGACCCTCCAGCCGATCCAGGGTGACGCGCCGGCCCACAACGTCCTCCGCAGCCCCCACGGGCTGGTCTTCGGCGACTTCGAGGACGTCTGCCGCGGCCCGGTCGAGTGGGACCTGGCCGGGCTCGGCGCCGAGGCGGTGGCCGCCTACGACGAGGCCGTGGAGAACCTCGACCTGCGTCGCACCGACCCGCGGCTCGTGGAGGCGATGGACGCGGCCCGCCGGGTCCAGGCCGTGGCCAGCCTGTGCCTGGTGCCCCAGCTGCCCCTCCTGGAGCAGGGGCTGGCGCCGGTCGTGCAGCAGTGGCGCGAGCAGGACGTGACCCTGCGCATCTGAGCGCACCGCCATCCGCGGAGTCGTGACACGCATCTGCGGCAGTATGCTGTCCCTCATGTCGCACCTGCGCGTCTCCGAAGCCGCCGCTCTGCTCGGCGTCTCCCCCGACACCGTGCGTCGGGCGATCGACGCCGGCCGGCTGACCGACTCGCGGGACGAGGCCGGCAGGGTCGTCCTGGACGGGGCCGAGCTGGCCGCATACGCCCAGCGCACCGCCCAGGCCGCCGAGGCCGGGACCGGCACCTCCTCGCCGAGGAACCAGATGCGGGGGTTGGTCACCCGGATCCTCAGCGACACCGTGATGTCCCAGGTCGACGTCCAGGCCGGCCCCTTCCGCCTGGTCTCCCTGCTGTCGACCGAGGCGGTGGAGGAGCTCGGCCTGGAGGTGGGCAGCGTCGTCGTCGCCTCCATCAAGTCCACCCACGTCACGGTCGGGCTGCCCCGGTGAGACGGAGCGGCAGGCGGACGGTGCTCCCGGCCGCCGTCCTGGCCGCGACGGCCGCCCTCCTGCTCGCCGGCTGCGGCACACCTCCCGGTGGCGCCGTCGGCAGCGACGGTCTCACCGTCCTGGCCGCCGCCTCCCTGACCGACGTCCTGGCGGACGTCGCCGACCTGGTCCGCGCCGAGCACCCGGACCTGCGGGTCGACCTCGCCTTCGCCGCCAGCTCGACCGTCGTGCAGCAGGTCGAGCAGGGCGCACCCGCGGACGTCGTGGTCCTGGCCGGGCCGGAGCCGCTGGCCCTGCTCGACCCCGACCTCCTCCGCG
>DATISK010000016.1:0-16377 GCA_035581545.1 Ornithinimicrobium sp.
GGGGAGCCGGCGGTGCCGGGGTCGTCGGTCGCCCCGTCGGTGGTCGCCCCGTCGGTGGTCGCCCCGTCGGTGGACGCCACGTCGGTGGACGCCTCGGACGTCTCCCCCGTCGCCCCGTCGGTGGCGGGCACCGAGGTCTCCTCGGGCTCGGTGGGCGGGGTCGTCGTGGCGTCGGCGGAGGTGGGCACCGTGCCCGTCGGCGTGCCGGACGGGTCGTCCCCGTCCTGACAGCCGGCCAGGAGCAGGACCACCGCGGCCGTGGCGGCTGCTGCGCGTCGCATGTCCAGCCACGCTACGCCTGCGCGGGCGGCCCCGTCCACGGTCCTGCGCCGGTCGGCGGGCAGGGCCCTACACCGGCGGGATGCTGCGGTGCCGCGTGGAGAAGTGCCGGTCGCGGCGGGCGGCGTAGCGGAAGCGGCGCACGACCTCCTCGCGCAGCTGCTCCGGCTCGACGACGGCGTCGATGACCAGGTCGGCCGCCAGCCGCTCCAGGTCCACGTCCTCCAGGTACTCCGCCCGGCGGGCCTCCACGAACGCGGCCCGTTCCTGCTCGTCGTCGATCTCGGCGATCTTGTTGGCGTAGACCGCGTTGACCGCGGCCTCGGGACCCATGACCGCGATCCGGGCGGTGGGCAGCGCGATCGTCGCCTCGGGTCCGAAGCCCGGACCACCCATCGCGTAGAGCCCCGCCCCGTAGGCCTTGCGGACGACGACGCACAGCTGCGGCACCGTCGCCTCGGACACCGCGGAGACCATCTTCGCGCCGTGCCGGATGATGCCGCCCCGCTCGACCTCCGACCCGATCATGAAGCCGGGCACGTCGGCCAGGTAGAGCAGCGGGATGCCGTAGGCGTCGCACAGCCAGATGAAGCGGGACGCCTTGTCGGCCGAGTCGGTGAACAGCACGCCGCCCTTGACCGCGCTGTTGTTGGCCACGATCCCGACCGTCTGCCCCTCCATCCGCCCCAGCCCCACGACCAGCTCCGGGGCGAACAGCGGCTTGATCTCGAAGAAGCTGTCGTCGTCGACCAGCCCCTCGACCACCTCGTGGACGTCGAAGGGGACCGACTCCGCCTCCGGCACCACCGCACGGGTCAGCGGCTGCGCCGGGGGCTCGGCCTCGTAGTGCGGCACGGGGTCGTGCCAGGTGTCGGGCAGGTAGGAGAACAGGTGCCGGGCCATCTCGATGGCCTCGGTGTCGTCGGTGGCGAGGAGGTCGCCGACCCCGGAGACGGTGCAGTGCATCCGGGCCCCGCCCATCTCCTCCAGGCTGACCTTCTCCCCCACGACCATCTCGGCCATCCGCGGGCTGCCGAGGTACATCGAGGCGTTGCCCTCGACCATGATGATGACGTCGGTGAAGCTGGGGATGTAGGCCCCGCCCGCGGCGCTCGGGCCGAACAGGCAGCAGATCTGGGGGACCCTGCCCGACAGGGCGACCTGGTTGTGAAAGATCCGCCCGGCGCCGCGACGCCCCGGGAAGAGGTCCACCTGGTCGGTGATCCGCGCGCCCGCGGAGTCGACGAACCAGAACAGCGGCAGCTCCTCGCGCAGCGCCGCCTCGGTGGCCCGGATGATCTTCTCCACCGTGCGCGCACCCCACGACCCCGCCTTGACGGTGGGGTCGTTGGCCACGACGATCGCCGGCCGGCCGTCGACCTCGCCGCGCCCGGTGACCACGCCGTCGGCGGGCAGCCCCCCCGCCGTGGCGTTGGCGTAGCGCCCGTCCTCGACGAAGGTCCCCTCGTCGAAGAGCAGCGCGATCCGCTCGCGCACGTAGAGCTTGTGCTGGGAGTCCAGCTTGGCGCGCGCCTTCGGCGACGGCTCCGCCGACTCCTGGTATGCCGCGGCGAGCCGGGTCCGCAGGTCGGTGACCCGAGGGTCCTGGTGGGGGTTGTCCCCGGTGCCGGCGTGCTCCATACCCGTCATGGTGCCAGCCCCTCAGGAGGGGAGCCCGAGGCCCCGCGCGATGACCATGCGCTGCACCTCGGAGGTCCCCTCCCCGATCTCGAGGATCTTGGCGTCCCGGAAGAACCGGGCCACGGGGTACTCCTCCATGAAGCCGTTGCCGCCGAAGACCTGGGTGGCGGTCCGGGTGGCGGTCACCGCCGCCTCGGTGGAGTAGAGCTTGGCGATCGCCGCGGCCTGCTTGACCTCGGCCAGGGACCGGCGGCCGGCCTCCCGCTCGTCGTTGAGCCAGGCGGCCTTGTAGGTGAGCAGGCGGGCGGCCTCGACCATGACCGCCAGGTCGGAGATCTGGAAGGACACGCCCTGGTTGACCCCGATCGGCCGGCCGAAGGCGATCCGCTCCGAGGCGTAGGCGGTGGCCTCCTCCAGCATCCGCTGGGCGCAGCCGACGGCGAGCGCCGAGATCGCGATGCGGCCGTCGTCGAGCGTCTTGAGGAACTGCTTGAACCCCTGGCCGCGGTCGCCGAGCAGGTGGTCCTCGGGGACCCGGCAGTCCTCGAAGGTCAGGCCGTGGGTGTCGGAGATGTGCCAGCCCAGCTTGCGGTAGGGCGGCTCGACGAGGAAGCCCTCGGTGCCGGAGGGGACCATGATCGCGCTGATCTCGGGGCGCCCGTCGGCGGTCTCCCCGGTCCTGGCCGTCACCGTGACCACGGAGGTGATCTCGGTGCCGGAGTTGGTGATGAAGGCCTTCGCGCCGTCGACCACCCACTGGCCGTCCTCGAGGCGGGCCCGGGTCCTCGTGGCCCCCGCGTCGGAGCCGGCCTCGGGCTCGGTGAGGCCGAAGCCGGCGAGCGTGCGCCCGGCGACCAGGTCGGGAAGGAAGCGCTCCTTCTGCTCCTGGGATCCGAAGGACAGGATGGGGTTGATCCCCAGGCCGACCCCGGCGGAGAGGGTGATGCCCACGGACTGGTCGACCCGGCCCAGCTCCTCGATCGCCAGGCACAGGTAGGTGAACCCGCCCTCGTCCAGACCGGCGCCGCCGAACTCCTCGGGGGCGTTCAGCCCGAACAGCCCGAGCTCGCCCATCTTGGGCACCAGGTCGGTCGGGAAGTGGGCCTCCCGGTCCCACTGCTCGACGTGCGGTCCCACCTCGGCCTCGGCGAACTCGCGCACGAGCCGACGGAAGTCCTCGTGGTCCTGGGTCAGCTCGAACATCGGTGTCCTCGTCCTTCCGGGCGGTTGCTGCGGGGCGCTGACCGCCTCCCTGGCCCTCCGGCGCGGCGGTCGCGAGCCCATCGTGCTTGACGTTGACGCGAAGGTCAAGCAGGATGCCCCAGACCGCCAGTTGACGTTAGGACAACCGTGAACCGCACCAGCGACGAGCCCACCTGGACCATCGCGCAGATGGCCGACGACTACGGCGTCACCCACCGCGCCCTGCGCCACTACGAGCACCTCGGCCTGGTCGATCCCGAGCGGGAGGGGCAACGGCGGGTCTACCGGCGGCGGGAGCGCACGCGCCTGGCGCTCATCCTCCGGGGCCGACGGCTGGGGTTCTCCCTGGAGGAGATCTCCACGATCCTCGGGATGTACGACGACCAGCCGGGCGAGGCCGGTCAGCTGCGCTACCTGCTGGACCAGATCGGGGACCGCCGGGCCGACCTCGAGCGCCGTCGGCGGGACGTCGAGGAGTCCCTCCGGGAGCTGGAGGACCTCGAGCGCCGCTGCTCGGCGGACCTGGACCGGATGACCGCGCACCAGGGGTGAGCCGCCGCTCCGACGGCCCTGACGACGTGCCGCGTGCGGTGCCGCGGCACGGCGCACCCTGGCGCGTCGGGGGCCGCGCGTGGGTCTAGGGTGATCGCCATGCCGATCAGCAAGGTCCTCATTGCCAACCGTGGCGAGATCGCCGTGCGCATCGCCCGCGCCTGCAGGGACGCCGGCCTGACCTCGGTCGCCGTCTACGCCGACCCGGACCGGGACGCGCTGCACGTCAAGGTCGCCGACGAGGCCCACGCCCTGGGCGGCTCGACGCCGGGCGAGTCCTACCTGGTCCAGGAGAAGCTGCTCGAGGTGGCCGCCCGCTCCGGAGCGGACGCGGTCCACCCCGGCTACGGCTTCCTCGCCGAGAACGCCTCCTTCGCGCAGGCGGTCATGGACGCCGGCCTGACCTGGATCGGTCCCGGCCCCGACGCGATCGACGCGCTCGGCGACAAGGCGAAGGCCAAGCACATCGCCGTCAAGGCGGGTGCCCCGCTGGCCCCCGGCACCAAGGACCCGGTCAAGGACGCCGACGAGGTCGTCGCGCTCGCCGAGGAGTTCGGTCTCCCCGTGGCCATCAAGGCGGTCTACGGCGGTGGCGGCCGCGGGCTCAAGGTCGCCCGCACCATGGAGGAGATCCCCGAGCTGTTCGAGTCCGCGGTCCGTGAGGCAGTCACCGCCTTCGGCCGCGGCGAGTGCCTGGTCGAGAAGTTCCTCGACAAGCCACGCCACGTCGAGACCCAGTGCCTGGCCGACCAGCACGGCACCGTGGTCGTCGTCTCCACCCGCGACTGCTCCCTCCAGCGCCGCAACCAGAAGCTCGTCGAGGAGGCCCCGGCACCGTTCCTGACCGACGAGCAGCGCGCGGAGCTCGTCCGGGCCTCCAAGGCCATCCTCAAGGAGGCGGGCTACGTCGGGGCCGGCACGTGCGAGTTCCTCGTGGCGCAGGACGGCACGATCTCCTTCCTCGAGGTCAACACCCGCCTGCAGGTCGAGCACCCCGTGACCGAGGAGGTCACCGGTGTCGACCTCGTCCGCGAGCAGTTCCGCATCGCGGACGGCGAAGAGCTGGGGTATGACGACCCGACCCCCCACGCGCACTCGTTCGAGTTCCGCATCAACGGCGAGGACGCCGGCCGCGACTTCATGCCCGCCCCCGGCACCGTCTCGCGCATGGTCGTCCCCCACGGCCCGGGTGTCCGCTGGGACGCCGGGATCGTCGAGGGCGACACCGTCGCCGGCGCCTTCGACTCGATGATCGCCAAGCTCGTCGTCACCGGCCGCACCCGCGAGCAGGCCCTCGAGCGGTCGCGCCGCGCTCTCGGCGAGCTCGTGGTCGAGGGCATGCCCACGGTGCTGCCCTTCCACCAGGCCGTCGTGTCCGACCCGGCCTTCGCGCCCGAGGGCGACGGGTCCTTCGCGGTGCACACCCGGTGGATCGAGACCGAGTTCGACAACCAGATCCCCCCCTACTCCGGCCCCACCGCCGAGGACGCCGGGGAGGACGGCGAGCGCCAGCGCGTGGTCGTCGAGGTCGGCGGACAGCGCCTGGAGGTGTCCCTGCCCGCCGGGCTCGCGCTCGGGGGCAACGGCGCGGGATCGGCCACCGGTCGCAGGAAGGCCCCCAGGCGGACCCGGGGCGCCGGCGGCGCGGCCGCTGCCTCCGGCGACGCGGTGACCGCGCCCATGCAGGGCACGATCGTCAAGATCGCCGTCGAGGAGGGCCAGCAGGTCGCCGCGGGCGACGTCGTCGTCGTCCTCGAGGCGATGAAGATGGAGCAGCCGCTCAAGGCGCACAAGGCGGGCACCGTCGCCGGACTCACGGCCTCCGTCGGCGAGACCGTCTCCAACGGTGCGGTGATCTGCGAGCTGAAGGACTGACGCGGCCGGGCGGGCCCGACGCGGCCCGCGGCCGACCCGTCAGTCGGCGATCTCGTGCAGCTGACGGGCGGCCTCGGCCAGCGACCCCGACATCGAGGGGTAGATGGTGAACGTCGAGGAGAACTGGTCGACGTTGAGCCGGTTGGCCACGGCCAGCGCGATCGGGAAGATCAGCTCGCTGGCGCGGGGGGCGACCACGACCCCGCCGACGATCGTGTGGCTGCCCTTCCGGGCGAAGAGCTTGACGAACCCGTCGGAGAGGTTCTGCATCTTGGCCCGGGGGTTCTTCGTCAGGGGCAGCATGACCGAACGGGCGTCCACGCGCCCCTCGTCGATGTCCGCCTGGCTGACGCCCACGGTCGCGATCTCGGGGTCGGTGAAGATGTTGGAGCTCACCTTGCCCAGCGACAGCGGCGCCACGGCGTCGCCGAGGGCGTGGGCCACGGCGATCCGCCCCTGCATCGCCGCGATCGAGGCCAGCGGGAACACACCCGTGCAGTCACCGGCGGCGTAGACCCCCGGCACGCTGGTGCGCGACACCCGGTCCACCTCGATGTGGCCCGACCCGGTCGTCCGGATGCCGGCCTCCTCCAGACCCAGGTCCGTGGTGTTCGGGATCGAGCCGACCGCCAGGAGGGCGTGCGTGCCGGGGACCTCGCGGCCGTCCTCCAGGGTCACCACGACGCCGTCGCCCTCCCGGCGCACCCCCGCGGCCCGGGACCGGTTGAGCACCGTCATCCCCCGTCGGCGGAACACCTCCTCCACGACGTGGGCCGCGTCCGCGTCCTCCCCCGGCAGGACGCGGTCGCGCGAGGAGATCAGGGTCACCTGCGAACCCAGCCCCTGGTAGGCGTGGGCGAACTCCGCCCCGGTGACGCCCGAGCCGATGACCACCAGGTGGGCGGGCAGCTCGGTGAGGTCCCAGATCTGCTGCCAGGTGAGGATCCGCTCCCCGTCGGGGCGGGCCGTGTCCAGCACCCGGGGGCGGGCCCCCGTGGCGACCAGCACCAGGTCGGCCTCCAGCACCCGGGTCGCCCGCTCGCTGTCGCGGTCGGCCCCGTGCGGGGCGGGCTCCTCCCCGGAGGGCACCGCGCCCACCCCCTCGACGACCTCGACGCGCCCGTCGCTGAGCAGCCGGCCGGCCCCCTGGAGGACCTCCACCCCGGCCGACTCCAGCCGCTCGCCGATGTCCCGGCTCTGCGCCGCGGCCAGCCGCATGATGCGCGAGTTCACGTCGCTGATGTGCGCGGTCACGCCCTGGTCGCCCGGCACGTGGGCACCGTCGAAGTGCACCCCGATCCGTTTGGCGGCGGTGAACCGGTCCATGAAGTCGGCGGTGGCGATGAGGGCCTTGCTCGGCACGCAGTCGGTCAGCACGGTGGCGCCCCCGAGCCCCGAGCGCTCCACCACGGTGACCTCCGCCCCCAGCTGGGCGGCCCCCAGGGCTGCCTCGTAGCCCCCGGGGCCACCACCGATCACCACGACGGACTTGTTGGCTGCACTCACGCCCCCCATCAAACCATCGGTACGCTGCCCCGGTGACGTCTGCCTCCTCCGTCCCCGACCTCGACGACCCCCGCACGGACCCTCAGGAGGTCGCCCGGGCGGCGGCCGCCGTCCTGGCCGACCGCACCGGTGCCGCACGGCACGACGTGGCCCTGGTCCTGGGCAGCGGGTGGAAGCCCGCGGCCGACCGCCTCGGCACGCCCGACACGGTCGTCGAGAACACCGACGTGCCGGGGTTCGGCGCCGCGGCCGTGGAGGGGCACACCGGGACGATCAGCTCGATCCCCCTGCCCGACGGGCGGCGGGTCCTCGTCTACGGGACGCGCACCCACTTCTACGAGGGTCGGGGGGTCCGGGCCGTCGTGCACGCGGTGCGCACCGCGGCCGCCGCCGGGTGCCGCACCGTCGTGCTGACCAACGGCTGCGGCGGGCTGCGGCCCGAGTGGGGACCGGGCACCCCCGTGCTGATCTCGGACCACATCAACCTCACCGCGGCCTCGCCGCTGGAGGGGGCCACCTTCGTGGACCTCACCGATCTGTACACCCCGCGCCTGCGCGACCTGGCCAGGGAGGTGGACCCCGACCTGCCCGAGGGCGTCTACGTGCAGTTCCGCGGCCCCCACTACGAGACGCCGGCGGAGGTGCGGATGGCTCGCACGCTGGGCGGCGACCTCGTGGGCATGTCGACCACCCTGGAGGCGATCGCCGCCCGGGAGGCGGGTCTGGAGGTGCTGGGCATCTCCCTGGTCACCAACCCCGCCGCCGGGATCAGCCCGGTGCCCCTGGACCACCAGGACGTGATCGAGGCCGGACGGGCCGCGGGCGGGCGCTGCGGCGAGCTGCTCGCCCGCATCGTCGAGCGTCTCTGACCACCCACCCGAGCCGGACGCACTGGAGGACCCACCGATGACGCCCCACCACGACGATCAGCCCGACCCCGCCCTGCTGGAGCGGGCCGACGCCTGGCTGGCCGACGACCCGGACCCGGTCACCCGCTCCGAGCTGGCGGACCTGATCGAGCGGGTCCGCGCGGGGGAGGCGGACACCCTGGCCGAGCTGACCGACCGCTTCGCCGGCTTCCTGGAGTTCGGCACCGCAGGGCTGCGGGGGGCCCTCGGGGCCGGGCCGAACCGGATGAACCGCGCCGTGGTGATCCGCACCGCCGCCGGCCTCACCGCCTACCTGACGAGGGTCCTGCGCGACCGCGGGGACGGAGACGGTCCGACCGTGGTGATCGGTTTCGACGCCCGGGACAACTCCGACGTCTTCGCCCGCGACACCGCCGCGGTCGTGACCGCCGCCGGCGGGCGGGCGATGGTGCTCCCCCACCCCCTGCCGACCCCGGTGCTGGCGTTCGCGGTCCGGCACCTGGGGGCCGAGGCCGGCGTCATGGTCACCGCCAGCCACAACCCCCCGGAGGACAACGGCTACAAGGTCTATCTCGGCGACGGGTCGCAGATCGTCCCTCCGGCCGACGAGGACATCGCCGAGCAGATCGCGGCGGTGCACTCGGTCGCCGAGGTGCCGCGGGTCGACGACGGCTGGGTCACCCTCGACGACGCGGTCACCGGGGCCTATCTCGACGCCGCGGTGGCGGTGCTCGACCCCGACGGCCCGCGGGAGCTGTCCGTGGTGCACACCGCGTTGCACGGGGTGGGCTCGGACGTGGTCCGGGAGGCGTTCGTGCGGGCCGGCTTCCCCGCCCCGGCACCCGTGAAGGAGCAGCAGGAGCCCGACCCGCGGTTCCCGACCGTGGCCTTCCCCAACCCGGAGGAGCCCGGCGCCATCGACGCCGCCCTGGCGCTGGCCGACCGTGAGCAGCCCGACCTGGTCGTGGCCAACGACCCCGACGCCGACCGGTGCGCCCTGGCGGTGCGCGACGGCGGTGCCTGGCGGATGCTGCGCGGCGACGAGGTCGGGGCGCTGCTGGGGCAGCACGTCATCGACCGCGGCCGCGCCACCGGCGGGCGCCGGGTGCTGGCCCGCTCGATCGTCTCCTCCCGCCTGCTGGGGGCGATGGCCGAGGCCGCCGGCCTGGTCGGCGAGGAGACGCTCACCGGGTTCAAGTGGATCGGCCGGGTCCCCGGCCTGGCCTACGGCTACGAGGAGGCGCTGGGCTACTGCGTGGACCCGGCCACCGTGCCGGACAAGGACGGGGTCACCGCCGCGCTCATGGCGGCCGAGATGGCGGCCGGGCTCAAGGCGCAGGGCCGCACGCTGCTGGACGTCCTCGACGACCTGGCCCGGCGCCACGGGGTGCACCAGACCGACGCGTTCTCGGTGCGCGTGTCCGACCTGTCCCTCATCCCCCCGGTGATGCAGCGGTTGCGGACGGAACCGCCCTCCCGTCTGGGCGGCAGCGACGTCACCTCGGTCGAGGACCTGGCCGACGGTGTCGACGGGCTGCCACCCACCGAGGGGATGCGTTTCCTGCTGGACGACGGGACCCGGGTGATCGTGCGCCCGAGCGGGACCGAGCCCAAGCTCAAGGTCTACCTCGAGGCGGTCGTGCCGGTCGCCGGGGACGACGGCCTGGTCGCCGCCCGCGAGGAGGCCGCGCGACGACTGGCGGACGTACGGACGGCCATGGAGGAGCTCACCCGGGTCTGACCCGGGAGGGGTGGGGCCTTCTCAGGCCAGCACGGCGAGCACGACGAGCGCCACGGCCAGGGACAGGACCACGACCGCGCCCCAGGCCGGCCGTTGCACCGCGTGCGGCGCCGCGCCGGTCCCCGTTCCCGCCCCGGGGGCGGAGCCGGCGGACCCCGGCGCACCCGGTGCGGTCCCGCCCAGCTCCCCGCCGTCCAGGCGCCACCGCTGCAGGGCGCGCTGCACCTCGTCGGCCGCCCCCTGGGCCGTCGTGCCGGCGTCGCCGCGCCGGCGCACGGTGGTCTCGGCGAAGTCGTCGACCGACCGGCGGCGCACCCGCTCACGCTTGACCGGGACCGCCCAGGACCCGTGCCGCCGGCCCTCCCGGTCGTGCAGCTCCAGGGACCACCGGTGCGTCACCTCCTCGACCGCGGCGAACGGCACGGTGGTGTCGGTGACGACGTTGGCCAGGACGACGCCGTCCTCGTGCAGCCGCACGCACGGCCGGAGGAACAGCACCCAGCCCAGGGCCGCCAGCCCCACGACCAGGGCGGTCGGCGGCAGCAGCCCGGTGCGGTGACCGCCGACGACGTCCACGAGCGTCAGCGCGGCGAGCACGCCGGCACCGGCCACGAGCACCCAGCCCATGAGCCGGGCCGGCAGCGTGCGGTAGACCCGCAGCACCCGACCCTCGAGCGGGCCACCCCCGTGGCCGGGGCCCTGTCCGGGGTCGGTGGGCGGAGGGACGGGCGGCGGGGAGGTGCTCACGCGCCCCGAGTCTAGGTGCGGCCACGTCCTACACTGTCGGGCCATGGAACCCGCCGCCGCCCGACCCGCGCGGGTCCTCGTGCTCGCCGGACCCAGCGGGGCCGGAAAGTCCCGTCTCGCCCGCCGGCTGACCGCCCGGTTCGGCTGGCCGATGGTGGCGCTGGACGATTTCTACCGCGAGGCCACCGACCCCGACCTGCCGATGAGTCCCCTGGGTCTGGTCGACTGGGACGACGTGCGGTCCTGGCACCTGGACGCCGCCCTGGTGGCGCTCGAGGAGCTCTGCGTCCGGGGCTGCACGGACGTGCCCGTCTACGACATCTCCAGCTCCAGCATCACCGGCCACCACGTGCTCGAGCGTGGGCCCCACCCGGTGGTCGTCGCGGAGGGGATCTTCGCCGCGCACACGGTGGCCGGTCTGCGGGAGCGGGGCCTGCTGGCCCAGGCCTGGTGCGTGCGCAACCGCCCGTGGGTGACCTTCGGGCGGCGGCTGGTGCGCGACCTCGCCGAGCGGCGCAAGCCCCCGCTGACGCTGTGGCGCCGGGGCCACCTCCTGCGGCGGGCGGAGCCGGGTATCGTGGCCGCTCAGGAGGCTCTCGGGGCCGTCCCGGTCACCGCCAGGGAGGCCGAGCGCCTCGTCCACGACCTGCTCGCCCCGGACGGGGCGGGCGTCCGTACCGCAGGAGGAGCCGGGGGATGACGCAGCCGCACGGGGGGACCGGGGAGCCGCCCACCGGTATGCCGCCGCCCGGTTCGCCCGCGCCGCCCCCGCCCCCCGGGGCAGCCCCCTCCTCCCCGCCGCCCGGGGCGCCGGGGTGGTCGCCGGCGGCCGAGGGACCCGACCCCTGGCAGCGGCTGACCCCCGAGGAGCTGGCCCACCACCACCAGCCCGGCGTGGTGCCCCTGCGCCCGCTCGGGCTGGGTGAGATCTTCGGCGGCTCGCTGCGGACCATGCGGCGCAACCCCCGGGCCACCGTGGGGATGGCACTGCTGGTGCTGGCGGTCCTGCTCGTGCCCTCGCTGCTGCTGTCGCTGGGGGTCTCCGGATCGGCCGCGCTCGCCCCCACCGACCGGGAGGCCGTGCTGCTGCTGGTCACCCTGCTCTTCTCGGCCCTGGCCTCCACGACCCTCACCGGCCTCATCGTCCACACCGTCGGCGAGGCGGTCCTGGGCGACCGCGCCGGGCTGGACGAGGCCTGGCAGGCGGTCCGGGGACGCATCCCCGCCCTCCTCGGGGCCCTGGTCCTGATGACCGTCCTGCTCCTGCTCGTCGGGACCGTGCTCGTCGTCGCGGTCGTCCTGGCCGGCTGGGCGGCCACGGTGGTCGGCGACCTGCTCGCCGTCCTCGTCGCGGTCGTGGGGGGCCTGGGCGCGGTCGTCCTGCTCGTCTGGGCGGGCTGCCGGCTCTCGCTGGCGCCCGCACCGGTCGTGCTCGAGCAGGCCGGCCCCTGGCAGGGCGTCCGCCGCGCCTGGACCCTGACCTCGGGCCGGCAGTCCTGGCGGGTCACCGGGATCACGGTGCTCGCGGGCCTGGTGACGGCGGCGTTCGCGGCCGCGGTGCAGGTCCCGGTCTCGGTGTTCCTGCTCCTGGTCACGGACGGGTTCCTGGGCGCGGCGGGAGGCGGCCCCTCGACCCTGGCGATCGTGCTGGACCACGTCGTCCAGCTGGTGGTCAACGCCTTCGTCGTCCCGTTCACGGCAGGGGTGACCGCCCTCCTCTACCTCGACCAGCGGATCCGCCGCGAGGGGCTGGACCTGGTCCTCGCCCGCACCGCCCAGGAGCGGGCCGTGCGGCGGCGGCGTTGACCCAGCTGCCGGCAGGCGGCGCGGGTCCGGACCGGGACGAGGCACGGCGCTGGCTGCAGGAGGAGCTCGCGACCGGCGACTACCAGCTGCGCGACTCGGTCGTCGAGCGGTTCCTGCGCTGGCTGGAGGACCTCCTGCCCTCTCCCGGGCTGACGGGTGCGCTGCCGGCCTGGACCACCTGGCTGGTCCTGGCCGCCGTGGTCGTCGCCGTCCTCGCCGTGCTGACCCACGCCGCCCGTGACCGGTGGCGCGGGACCGCCCTGGAGCAGCGGCCCGCCGCGTCCGTGCTGCCGGACCGTCCGCTGGGGGCCACCGCCTACCGGGACCGCGCCGAGCGCGCCCTGGCCGGCGGTGACGCCGGCACCGCCCTGGTCGAGGCCTACCGGGCCGTCGCGGCCGAGGCCGACGAGCGGGGCTGGCTGTCCGAGCGTCCCGGGCGCACCGCCCACGAGCTGGCCGCCGAGCTGGGGGCCCGGGTGCCCGAGCTCGCCGGGGACCTCGCCACGGCGGCCGACCGCTTCGACGCGGTCCGCTACGGAGACGGCCGGGCGACCACCGACGAGGCGCTGGCCGTGCTCGGCGTGGGCTCGCGCCTGGAGCACGTCCGCGTGCGTCGGACGCCGGCCCGCCCTCCCGCGTCCGGCGTGCCCGGATGAGCGCCGTCCTGCTGCGCCGGTGGGCACCCTGGGTGCTGCTCCTGCTGGCCATGGCGGTCGTCACCACCCTGCTGACCCGCCCGGACGCCGGAGCACCCCTCCACCCCGACAACCCCGGGCACGAGGGCACCAGGGCTCTGGTCCGGGTGCTCGAGCAGCAGGGCACCCCGGTCGAGGTCGTCGACGGCAGCCGCCGCCTGCTCGAACGACCGGTCGGACCCGGCACGGCGGTCGTCCTGGGCCACACCGCATACCTCGGTCCGAGGACGGCCGAGCAGGTCCTGCAGCACCTCGTCGGGGCCGACCGGCTCGTCGTGCTCGTGCCGGACCCGGCGACCGACCTCGGTGGGGTCCTCGACGTCCCCGTGACGGCAGCGCCGGGTGGCGACCGGGTGCTGGAACCGGGGTGCGGGGCCCCGTGGGTGCGCGCGGACGACCGGCTCGCCCGCGTGGACGCCATGCTGGAGCACCGCGGTGCCGACCGTGCCGCCACCACGGCCTGCTACCCGCCCACCACGAGCCACAACGCGGGCGGGGCGCGCGCGGGGGCGCTGCTGGACCTGCCCGCCGGTGCCGGGCGTCCGCCGCTGACCCTGGTCGGGTTCCCCACGGCGCTGACCAACGAGCACGTCACGCAGGAGGCGCACGCGGCCCTCGGCCTGCGGCTGCTGGGCGGGCACGACCGGGTCCTGTGGGTCGTCCCCTCCCCGGGTGACGCGGCGCTGGACGAGGCTCCCCAGGGGTTGTGGGACGTGCTGCCCCGCAACCTGACCGCGTCGGTGGTGCTGCTCGCCGCGGCGGTGCTCGTCACCGCCCTCTGGCAGGGGCGGCGGCTGGCCCCGGTCGTGGCCGAGCCGCTGCCCGCCGTCGTGCACGCGGCCGAGACCACCCGGGCGCGGGGGCGCCTCTACCGCCAGGCCCACGACCGTGAGCACGCCCTCGGGGCCCTGCAGGAGGGCACCCGCCACCGCCTGGCCCGGCGTCTGGGACTGCCCGCGACCGTCGGGACCGACCACCTCGTCGAGGCGGTCGCCGCCGAGCTCGCCCAGCCGCACACCACCGTCCGCCGACTGCTCACCGACCCCACCGCCCCGGACGACGCGACGTTCGTCGACGTCGCCCGCCGGCTGCGTTCCCTCGAGGAAGGACCCCATCGATGACTCCCCCGTCGCCGCAGGACGGCACGTCCGCCGACCGCTCGACACCGCCCCCCGGGACCCCACCGGCCCCCGAGGACGCCCGGGCCGCGCTCCAGGCCGTGCGCACCGAGGTCGCCCGGGCGGTCGTCGGGCAGGACCAGGCCGTCTCCGGCCTCCTCGTGGCGCTCATCACCGGGGGCCACGTGCTGCTCGAGGGAGTCCCCGGCACCGCCAAGACCCTGCTGGTCCGAGCCCTCGCCCGGGCCCTGTCGGTGCGCACGACCCGCGTGCAGTTCACCCCCGACCTGATGCCCGGCGACGTCACCGGGTCGATGGTCTACGACAGCGGACGGGGAGACTTCACCTTCCGACCCGGCCCGGTGTTCACCAACCTGCTGCTCGCCGACGAGATCAACCGGACCCCGCCGAAGACCCAGTCGGCGCTGCTTGAGGCGATGGAGGAGCGCCAGGTCACCGTGGACGGCACCGGTCGCGCCCTCCCGTCGCCGTTCCTGGTGGCGGCCACCCAGAACCCGGTCGAGTACGAGGGCACCTACCCGTTGCCGGAGGCCCAGCTGGACCGGTTCCTGCTCAAGCTCACCGTGCCCCTGCCGCCGCGGGAGGACGAGGTCGAGGTGCTCACCCGGCACGCCGCCGGGTTCGACCCGCGGGACCTGGCCGCCGCCGGGGTGCGCCCCGTCGCCGGGGCGGCCGACCTGGCCGCGGCGTCGGCAGCCGTCCGGGCTGTCCAGGTCGCTCCGGAGATCGTGGGCTATGTCGTCGACCTGGCCCGGGCGACGCGCTCGGCACCCTCCCTCCAGCTGGGCGTCAGTCCTCGGGGGGCGACGGCGCTGATGGTCTCGGCCCGCGCCTGGGCCTGGCTCTCCGGACGGGAGTTCGTGACGCCGGACGACGTCAAGGCGCTGGCACCGGCCACCCTGGCCCACCGGGTCGCGCTGCGCCCCGAGGCCGAGCTCGAGGGCGTGGACGCGGACGCCGTGCTGCGCACCGTCCTGTCCTCGGTCCCCGTCCCCCGTTGAGGTCGGCCGTGGTCGTGCGTGGACCGGTGGTCGCCCTGGTGCTGCTGGGGCTCGTCCCCGCCGCCCTGTGGCCCGGTCGGGCGGGGACGGTCGCCGCCGGGTGGCTGCTCGGCGGCTCGGTCGAGGTCGACCTCACGCTCGACAACGAGGGCGGGCGACGGGTCCGGGGCGTGCTGCAGGACGCCTGGGTGCCGTCGGCCGGGGCGGACGGCACCCGACACCTGCTCGACGTCCCCCCCGGTCAGGCCCGGCGGGTGCGGACCGTGCTCACCCCGACCCGTCGGGGGGACCGCCCCGCCACCGGGGTCACCCTGCGGGTCCACGGTCCGTTGGGTCTGGCGGGCCGGCAGCGCACGGTCGCGCTCCCCGGCACCGTCCGGTCGTTGCCGCCGTTCCGTTCCCGGCGCCACCTGCCGAGCCGGCTGGCCCGGCTCCGGCAGATCGACGGTCGGTCCGCGGTCCGCACCCGGGGGCAGGGGACCGAGTTCGACTCGCTGCGCGACTACGTGGACGGTGACGACGTCCGGTCCATCGACTGGCGGGCCACCGCGCGCCGGCAGCACACCGTCGTGCGCACCTGGCAGCCCGAACGCGACCGGCGCGTGGTGCTCGTCCTGGACACCTCCCGGACCAGCGCCGCCCGGGTGGGCGACGAGCCCCGCCTGGACGCGGCGATGGACGCGGCGCTGCTGCTGGCCGCCCTGGCGGCGCGCGCCGGCGACCGGGTCGACCTGCTCGCGGGCGACCGCCTCCTGCGGGCGCGGGTGGGCTCCGGCGCGGGGGGCTCGGCCGACCTGCTCCACCGGTTGGTCACGGCGATGGCACCCCTGGAACCGGTCCTCGTGGAGGCGGACTGGACCCGGCTGGCGGGTGCGGTGAACGGGATCACCCGGCGGCGGGCCCTCGTCGTGCTGCTCACGCCGCTCGAGCCGGCCGCGGTCGAGGAGGGCCTGCTCCCGGTCCTGCCCACCCTGACCGCGCACCACCACGTGGTGCTCGCCTCGGTGGCGGACCCGGCGGTGGCGTCGCTGGCCGGCGACACGGGATCCGTGGAGTCGGTCTACGACGCCGCGGCGGCCGAGCGGACGGGGGCGCTGCGCCGGCGGACCGCCTCGGCCCTGCGCCAGCTCGGGGTGGACGTCCTCGACCGCGGTCCGCACGACCTCCCGCCCGCCCTGGCCGACCACTACCTGCAGCTGAAGGCCTCGGGCCGGCTGTGACCGCACGGGCCGGGCCCCACGGCGCCCGCCGGTAGCATCGTCGGGTGCCCACCACCCCCGGCTCCCCGGAGCGTCCATGAGCAGCGCCCCGGGTCCCACCCGC
>DATISK010000017.1:0-2602 GCA_035581545.1 Ornithinimicrobium sp.
GTCCTGGCGCGGCACGGGGCGGGTCCGGTCGTCCTGTCCCTCGTGGTGGTCGTCCCAGCCGTGGCGGTCGCCCGGCTCCCGTCCGGTCCGCGGACGGCGCGGCATGGGACGGGTCCAGTCATCCTCGGGGCGGTGGGGCACGACGACACAGACTAGGCCAGCGCCCTGCCCGGGCGCTGGGAACCCGCGCGCCCCGGCGATTCCTCCCCGTCCCGCCGGTAGCCTCTCGGGGGTGAGCACCCCCGCCCCGCCCACCGCATACCCGCCCGTGTCCGTGATCATGCCCGTGCGCAACGAGGAGCACGACCTGGCGGACGCCGTGGGGTCGGTGCTGGCCCAGGACTACCCGGGCGGGCTGGAGGTGGTGCTGGCGGTCGGGCCCAGCTCCGACCGCACCCGCGCGGTCGCCGACGACCTGGCGGCCCGCGACCCGCGGGTCGTCGTCGTGGACAACCCCTCCGGCCGCACGCCCGACGGCCTGAACGCGGCGGTCGCGGCCTCCCGCCAGGACGTCGTCGTGCGGATGGACGGGCACGGCGAGCTGTCCCCGGGCTACGTCCGCCGGGCGGTGGAGCTGCTCGAGGAGACCGGCGCGGCGAACGTCGGCGGGCTGATGCTCGCCGAGGGGACGGGGGAGCTGCAGCGGGCGGTGGCCGTGGCGATGCGCTCCCCGCTGGGGATCGGCGCGGCCCGCTTCCACGTCGGCGGGGACGCGGGGCCGGCGGAGACGGTCTACCTCGGCGTCTTCCGGCGGGAGTGGCTCGAGCGCGTCGGCGGCTACGACCCGACCTTCGTGCGGGCCCAGGACTGGGAGCTCAACCACCGCATCCGCGAGGCCGGGGGGACGGTGTGGTTCAGCCCCGAGCTGCAGGTCAGCTACCGTCCGCGGTCCACCTGGCGCGACCTGGTCCGGCAGTTCTACACGACCGGGCAGTGGCGTCGTCAGGTCGTGCGGCACCACCCCGGCAGCGTCAACCTGCGCTACCTGGCGCCGCCGACCGCCGTGGCCCTGGTCGCCGCCGGCGCGGTGGGGGGCCTGGCGTGGCGACCGCTGTGGGCGCTGCCCCTGGGGTATGCCGCCGCCGTCACCCTGGGCGGCGCGTGGATCGCGCGCGACCAGACGCCGGGCGTGGTCGCCCGGATGCCGGGGGTGCTGGCCGTCATGCACCTGACGTGGGGCGCCGGGTTCCTCCGCGGACCCGACGCCCCCTCGTAGGAGCTCCCGCCGCTCAGCCCTGGGTCGGCGGGGTGGGCTCCGGGGTGGGCGCGTCGAGCGCGACCGTCAGCTCCGGACCGGTCTTGTCGACGACCTCCTCCACGCTGACGCCGTCGGCGACCTCGCGCAGCACCAGGCCCTCGGGCGTGACGTCGATGACCGCGAGGTCGGTGATGATGCGCTGGACCACCTTCAGGCCGGTGATCGGCAGCGAGCACTCCTGGACGATCTTGTGGGTGCCGTCCTTGGCCACGTGGTCCATGAGCACGATGACCTTCTTGGCCCCCATGACCAGGTCCATCGCCCCGCCCATGCCCTTGACCATCTTGCCGGGGATCATCCAGTTGGCGATGTCGCCGTCGGCCGAGACCTGCATCGCGCCCAGGATGGCCGCGTCGACCTTGCCGCCGCGGATCATCCCGAAGCTGGTGGCCGAGTCGAAGATCGAGGCGCCGGGGCGCAGCGTGACGGTCTCCTTGCCGGCGTTGATGAGGTCGGGGTCCTCCTCGCCCTCGTAGGGGTAGGGGCCCACGCCGAGGATGCCGTTCTCGGACTGCAGCACCAGCTCGACGTCGTCGGGCACGTAGTTGGGCACCAGGGTCGGCATGCCGATCCCGAGGTTGACGTAGTCGCCGTCCTTGAGCTCGGCGGCCGCGCGGGCCGCCATCTCCTCACGGGTCAGGGCCATGGCTCAGGCCTCCTGGGTCTGGTCGGTGGACGCGCCCGGACGGGGCCGGGTGGTCCGCTTCTCGATGTCCTTGTCGGCGGCCTGCTCGGGGGTCAGGGCCACCACCCGCTGGACGTAGATGCCGGGCAGGTGGATCTCGTCGGGATCCAGCTCGCCGGGCTCGACCAGCTCCTCCACCTCGGCCACGGCGACCTGGGCGGCCATCGCGCACAGCGGGTTGAAGTTGCGCGCGGAACGGTTGAAGACGAGGTTGCCCTGCCGGTCGCCCTTCGCCGCCCGGACCAGGCCGAAGTCGGCGAAGATCGAGTCCTCCAGGACGTAGTCGCGGGTCACCCCGCGGACGGTGTACTCGCGCTTCTCCTTGGGCGGGGACTCCTTGACCACGGTGCCGTCGGCGTCGTAGCGCCACGGCATACCCCCCTCGGAGACCTGCGAACCGACCCCGGTGGGCGTGTAGAACGAGGGGATGCCCGCCCCCGCGGAGCGCATCTTCTCGGCCCGGGTGCCCTGGGGGGTGAGCTCGACCTCGAGCTCGCCGGCGAGGTACTGCCGGGCGAACTCCTTGTTCTCCCCGACGTAGGAGGCGATGACCCGGCGGATGCGGTGGTCGGCGAGCAGCAGGCCCAGGCCGGCGCCGTCGATGCCGAGGTTGTTGGACACGATCTGCAGGTCGGTGGTGCCCCTGGCCAGCACCTCCC
>DATISK010000018.1:0-7442 GCA_035581545.1 Ornithinimicrobium sp.
CGCGGCGCGCCGGGGGCAACGCCGGCCCCCGCCAGGCGGGAGGGGCGCGTCCGCCGCGCGGACGGCGTCCCCAGCCTCCGAGGACGGACACCCCGGACCTGGACGTCCACGACCCGGACGGCGTGCGGCTGCAGAAGCTGCTGGCCGCGGCGGGCTTCGGCAGCCGGCGGGCCTGCGAGAAGCTCATCGAGCAGGGGCGCGTCGTGGTGGACGGCCAGGTGGTCACCGAGCTGGGCGTGCGGGTCTCTCCGTCCACCCAGGTGGTCCACGTGGACGGTGACCGGGTCGTCCTGGACACCGACAAGGTCTACCTGGCGTTCAACAAGCCTGCGGGCGTGGTCTCGACCATGCACGACGAGGAGGGCCGTCCGTGCCTGGCGGACTACGTCGGCCACCTCTCGGCACGGCTGTTCCACGTGGGCCGCCTCGACGTGGACACCGAGGGCCTGCTGCTGCTGACCAACGACGGCGACCTGGCCCACCGGCTCCAGCACCCCGCCTACGGGGTCCCCAAGACCTACGTCGCCCAGGTGCACGGCCTGGTGGCCAAGGACGTCGGGCGTCGGCTGCGCGAGGGGGTCCCGCTCGACGACGGGCTCGCGCGCGCCGACTCCTTCCGGCTCGTGGACAACGTGCCGGGGCACTCGATCGTGGAGATCGTCCTGCACGAGGGCCGCAAGCACATCGTCCGGCGGATGATGGAGTCCGTCGGCTACCCCGTGGAGATGCTCTCCCGGGTGCAGGTGGGCCCGGTCCGGCTGGCCGAGCTGCGTCCCGGGCGCTACCGCGCGCTCTCGGCCGAGGAGGTCGCCCAGCTCTACCGCGCCGCGGGGCTCTGAGGCCACCACCCGTCGTCGGCGACCGCCCGCACCAGCCCGTCGCGCGCCCGGGTGTGCTCCGTCCAGCGGTCCCGGAACGCCGTGCCCGCGGCCGTGGGGATGCTCAACCGGTCGGCCGCCGCCACGAGGTCCCGCTCCTCGGCGTCGTGGTCCCGCTCGACCGGCCGCCCCGCCTTGACGTCGACGAGGTCGCCCACCGCCGAGTCCACGAGGGCCGCCAGCCCCGCGGACAGCCCCTCCTCCGGCCGGCTGCGCAGCAGGTGGACCGCGTCGGCCAGCAGCAGCGTGGCCAGGGTCGGCGACCGCTGGGGGTCGGCGCTGTGGAAGTAGCGCAGCACCGGGAACGCGCGCTGCTGGGCGGCCACCTCCGACACGTCCCCGGCCAGCCCGGCGAGGTAGGGGCCGGCCCAGGTGTCCAGGTCCTCGCCGAGGTGCCGGGCCACCGTCGCCGGGTCCTGGCCGAGCGCGAAGACGGACGAGGCCGTCGTCCGACGCTTCAGCGCCGCCGAGATCACCGACACCACGTAGGAGACGGCCAGGGTGAGGAGCGTGGTGGCCACGAAGGTCATGAGCACCGACAGGTGGGTCCACGGAGGCCCGGACGGGACGTAGTCGCCGTAGCCCAGGCCGGTCAGCGCGACCGGGACGAAGTAGGCCAGCTCCAGCGGACCGGCGGGCACCTGGCCCGTGGACAGCACCACCGCGCCCGGTGCGGCGCGCAGGACCAGCCACGTGCCCACGACCAGCCCGACGAACCACAGGACGATGGTCAGCAGCGTGATCGCCGGCCCGGCCAGCGCGAGCAGCCGGTGGATCCGGTGACGCCGGTGGACCGTCAGCAGCAACCGCCACGTCGGCTCGGACCACGCGCGGGTCAACGGGCCCGGCCCGTCGATCCGCAGGATCGTCACGAACGCGTCCCAGACGACGAGCGCGACCAGGGACCAACCGAGCACGCTGAGCAGCACCATCACCACCCCAGTGTCGCGTGCCACCGAGGCGGGGCCGGGGATGGACACCCCGACAGCCGTTAGGCTGGGTGGGTGCCCCAGACCCCCATGACGATCGCCGTCGACGGACCCAGCGGGTCCGGCAAGTCCTCGGTCTCGCGCGCCGTCGCCCGCGAGCTCGGCCTGGGCTACCTGGACACCGGAGCGATGTACCGCGCCCTGGCGTGGTGGTGCCTGGAGCAGCACGTCGACGTGGAGGACACCGACGCGGTGGCCCGTGCGGCGACGGACCTGCCGCTCGTGCTCTCCACCGACCCGGACGCCCCCCGCGTGCAGGTCGGGCAGACCGACGTCACCGGGGCGATCCGCGAGGACCGCGTCACCCGCCAGGTCTCGGCCGTGGCCACCAACCTCGACGTGCGCGCCGAGCTCCGCCGTCGCCAGCGACGGATCATCGAGGAGGAGCGCGGCCGCACCGGAGGGGTGGTCGCCGAGGGCCGCGACATCACCACGGTCGTGGCTCCCGACGCCGACCTGCGCGTGCTGCTCACCGCCTCCGAGGAGGCGCGGCTGGCCAGGCGCGCCACCGAGCGCCACGGGGCGGCCGACGCCGCCGCCCTGGCGGCGACCCGCGACCTCGTGCTGCGGCGCGACCGGCAGGACTCGACCGTGTCCGCCTTCCTGGAGGCCGCCGACGGCGTGGTGGCCCTCGACACCTCGTCGCTGACCTTCGACGAGGTCGTCGCCACCCTGCTGGGACTGGCCCGCGGCGAGGTCCGCCCGGACGTCCGCGCCGGCACACCCCATACCCCCTGAATCCCTGAGGAGACCGACATGAGCCTTCCCCCCGACCCCAGCGACAAGCTCGCCGCCTACGCCCACCCGGAGCGGCTGGTGACGACGGCCTGGCTGGCCGAGCACCTCGGCGAGCCCGGTCTCGTGGTGCTCGAGTCCGACGAGGACGTCCTGCTCTACGACACCGGCCACGTGCCCGGCGCGCTCAAGCTGGACTGGCACACCGACCTCAACGACCCGCTGACCCGCGACTACGTCGACGGTGAACGGTTCGCCCAGGTCATGGGCGAGCGCGGCGTCGGCCGCGACACCACCGTGGTGATCTACGGCGACAAGTCCAACTGGTGGGCCTCCTACGCGCTGTGGGTGATGACCCTGTTCGGCCACGGCGACGTGCGCCTGCTGGACGGCGGGCGGGCGGCCTGGATCGCCGAGGGCCGCGAGCTCACCACCGACGTGCCGCAGGTCGAGCCGGTGGACTACCCCGTCGTGGAGCGGGACGACACCCGTGTGCGCGCCTTCCGTGACGACGTGCTGGCCCACCTCGGTGGACCGTTGGTCGACGTGCGCAGCCCGGGGGAGTACTCCGGCGAGCTGCTGCACATGCCCGACTACCCGCAGGAGGGCGCCATGCGCGGCGGCCACATCCCCGGCGCCCGGTCGGTGCCGTGGGCGAGGGCCGCCAACGAGGACGGGACGTTCAAGGACCGCGCGGAGCTGGAGTCGATCTACCTGACCGAGCAGGGGCTGGACCCCGCCGAGGAGACCGTGGCCTACTGCCGCATCGGCGAGCGCTCCAGCCACACCTGGTTCGTGCTGACCCACCTGCTCGGGTTCGAGAAGGTGCGCAACTACGACGGCAGCTGGACCGAGTGGGGCAACTCCGTCGGCGTGCCGGTGGAGCGCTGAGATGGCGTCCACGGACGACCTGCGCGCCGACCTGCCCCGAGCGATGGGGGAGCTCGCCGAGGACTTCCACGCCGTCACCGAGCGGGAACGCCTCCAGCTGCTGCTCGAGCTGAGCCACGAGCTGCCGGGGCTGCCGGAGCGGTACGTCGGCCAGATGGACCAGATGGAGCGGGTCGACGAGTGCCAGTCGCCGCTCTTCCTGGCCGTCGAGGTCGAGGACGACGCCGACCGGACCGTGCACCTGTTCTTCGACGCCCCGCCGGAGGCACCCACCACCCGGGGGTTCGCCGGCATCCTGCACGAGGGGCTGGACGGCCTGCCCGCCGAGGAGGTCCTCGGCGTGCCGGACGACGCGCCCTACCGGTTCGGCCTGGCCGAGGCCGTCTCCCCGCTGCGGATGCGCGGCATGGTCGGGATGCTGAGCCGGATCAAGCGTCAGGTGCGGCTGCGGGCCGAGGCCCTCGCCGTCGGCGGTGGTGCATGAGCACCTCCGGCCCCGACGAGGGGTTCGAGGACGTCGAGGTCGAGTGGACCGGGGGAGCGGACCCCGGCTCCTCCGACGACGCCGGTGACGGCGAGGGTGCGCCCGCCGGCACCGAACGGATGGCGGACGCGCTGCGGGCCGGCCTGGAGGACTTCGAGCTCTCCGAGGAGGACCTCTCGCTCGTGGAGTCCGAGGGCCCCGCGGAGGACGAGGACGAGGAGGCCCTGCGGCCCGTCGTCGCGGTCGTCGGTCGGCCCAACGTGGGCAAGTCGAGCCTGGTCAACCGGATCCTGGGCCGCCGCGAGGCGGTCGTGGAGGACGTGCCGGGGGTCACCCGCGACCGGGTCGCCTACGACGCCGACTGGTCGGGTCGTCGGTTCACCGTGGTGGACACCGGCGGGTGGGAGGTGGACGCCAGCGGCATCCACCTGCGGGTCGCCGAGCAGGCGGAGGTCGCCGTGGAGCTGGCCGACGCGGTGCTCTTCGTCGTGGACGCCACCGTGGGCGCGACCGACACCGACGAGCAGGTGGTCCGCCTGCTGCGCCGGTCGGGCAAGCCGGTGGTCCTCGTCGCCAACAAGGTGGACGACCAGCGGCAGGAGGCGGACGCCGCGACGCTGTGGTCCCTCGGCCTGGGCCAGCCGTGGCCGGTCTCGGCGCTGCACGGCCGAGGCTCGGGCGACGTGCTCGACGCGCTGCTGGACGTGCTGCCGGACGAGACCTCGGTCGCCGGGGCCTATCCGCGCGGCGGCCCCCGCCGGGTGGCCCTCCTGGGTCGGCCGAACGTCGGCAAGTCCTCCCTGCTCAACCGGCTCGCCGGCACCGAGCGGGTGGTCGTCGACCCGGTCGCCGGGACGACGCGGGACCCCGTGGACGAGCTCGTCGAGCTCGGCGGCAAGGTATGGCGCTTCGTCGACACCGCGGGCATCCGCCGGCGGGTGCACCAGACCAGGGGCGCCGACTTCTACGCCTCGCTGCGCACGCAGACGGCCCTGGAGAAGGCCGAGGTCGCGGTCGTGCTGATCGACGTCTCCGAGCCGATCGCCGAGCAGGACATCCGGGTCGTCCAGCAGGTCGTGGACTCCGGCCGCGCCCTGGTCATCGGCTACAACAAGTGGGACATCCTCGACGACGAGCGCCGGCACTACCTGGAGCGGGAGATCGAGCGCGAGCTGGTCCAGATCCAGTGGGCGCCGCGGGTCAACCTCTCGGCCTCGACCGGACGGAACGTGGCCAAGCTGGTGCCCGCCCTGGAGACGGCGCTGGCCTCCTGGGACCGGCGCGTGCCGACCGCGCGCCTGAACTCCTTCTTCGGCGAGGTCGTCGCGGCCCACCCCCACCCGGTGCGCAGCGGCAAGCAGCCACGCATCCTGTTCGCCACCCAGGCAGCCACCCGCCCGCCCACGTTCGTGCTCTTCGCGTCCGGCTTCATCGAGCACGGCTACCGCCGCTTCCTCGAGCGTCGGCTCCGGGAGGAGTTCGGCTTCGAGGGCACCCCGGTGCAGATCTCGGTGCGGGTCCGGGAACGGCGCAGCCGCCGCTGAGAGCCGGGCCCCCGACCGCGCCGAGCGGCTCGGTCGGGGATTCGTGGGAGGGGGTCCGGATGGGCTAAGGTGATCCTCGCCCGCACGGGCCTCGGGCTGTGGCGCAGCTTGGTAGCGCACTTGACTGGGGGTCAAGGGGTCGCAGGTTCAAATCCTGTCAGCCCGACCGAGAGCAGCACGTCAGGGGCGGTCCCGGAACGATCCGGGGCCGCCCCTGACGCGTCGGCCGGCAGTGCGCCACCGTGGTCTCACCCGGTCCCGTCCGCCGCGGCCCGGACCGCCCCGACGTCGATCCTGCTCTGGGCGAGCATCGCCCGGGCGGCTCGCGCCGCCCGGTCCGGGTCGGGGTCGGTCATGAGCCGGTCGAGCTCGACCGGGTAGACCTGCCAGGACAGCCCGAACCTGTCCTTGAGCCAGCCGCACGGGCCAGGCTGCCCGCCGTCGGCCAGGAGCGCCTCCCAGCAGCGGTCCGTCCCGGCCTGGTCGTCCGTGCGGACGACGAGGGAGACCGCCTCGGTGAAGGTGAACTGCGGGCCCCCGTTCAGCGCGGTGAAGGGACGCCCGTCGAGCTCGAACTCCACGGTCATCGTCGACCCCACCGGCTTCTCGCTGGGGGTCTCCACGGGGTAGGTGGTGATCGAGACGATCCGGGACCGCGGGAAGACCGAGGTGTAGAACCGCGCCGCCTCCTCGGCCTCGTCGTCGAACCACAGGCAGGTGCCGAGCGTGATCATGGGCCTCTCCTCTCCGTCCGGGCGCCCGTCCTCGTGACGGGCCACGCAGGGGTGGACCGTGGCGGTGCGCCGAACTCATCGCCGCACCGCCCTAGACTGCACCCATGAGCGCGGGAACGGGGGATGCTCCGGACACCCGGCACGACCAGCGGGTCCTGCCGGTGAGCGACCGGCTGCTCACGGTCCCCAACATCCTGAGCATCGTGCGGCTGCTCGGGCTGCCCCTGTTCATCTGGCTCCTCCTCTCCGGCCACCTCGTGTGGGCCGCCCTCGTCCTGGTGGCTTCCGGCTTCACCGACTACCTCGACGGCAAGATCGCCCGGCACTACGGGGTGGTGACCCGCCTGGGCCAGCTCCTCGACCCGATCGCCGACCGGCTCTACATCGCCACCACGCTGCTCAGCCTCGCCGCCACCGGGGTCGTCGGCTGGTGGCTGGTGGCCGTGCTCGTCGCCCGGGACGCGTTCATCACGGCGATGTACCCCCTCGTGCGGCGCCACCACCTGCCGATCCCACCGGTGGACTTCGTGGGCAAGGCGGCCACCTTCAACCTCCTGGGAGCCTTTCCGCTGCTGCTGCTCGGGCACGTGCCGGGGTGGTGGACCGTCCCGGCCCTGGCCGCGGGGTGGGCCCTGGCCTGGTGGGGCGTGGGCCTGTACTGGGTGACCGGCCTCGTCTACGCCGGCCAGGTCCGCGGCATGCTCGCGCAACGGCGGACGCTGGAGGCGACGGTATGAGGATCCCGCACCGCGGGGAGGCCCGTCCCGATCCCAACCCGGCCGCCTCGATGGCCCTCCTGGACGAGGTGCTCGACCCCCCGCTGGGGCCTGGATACCACTCCGCGGCCGAACGGCGCGAGGAGGCCGGGCTGCCCCCCTCCTCGGGCTACTCCACCTGGTTGCTCTTCACGACCTCGCTCGTCCTCGGTCTGCTCGTCACCGTCTCGGCCGGAACGTTGCGCATCCCCGACCCCGCGGCCGCGCAGACGCGCTCCTCCCTCATCGAGCGGATCGAGACCACCCAGGCGCTCGGCGACGAGCAGCGGGCCAGGGTCGAGGAGCTGCGGGCCGACATCCTCGAGCTGGAGCAGGCGCGCGCCAGTGCCGACGAGGGGCCGGACGCGGGCGAGGAGGTCGCCGCCGCCGGCATCGCCGTGGGGGCGACGGCCGTCCGCGGACCCGGCGTCG
>DATISK010000019.1:0-2674 GCA_035581545.1 Ornithinimicrobium sp.
TGCACCAGATCCACGACGACGTCCGACTCTGCCTGGACCTGCTCGAGCAGGAGAAGATCCTCGTGGTCCACGGCACCGGGTTCAACTGGCCGACCCCCGACCACCTGCGGATCGTCACCCTCCCCTGGGGCTCGGACCTGCGCGCGGCCCTGGAGCGGATGGGCAACTTCCTGGCCCACTACCAGCAGTGAGGTGAGGGGCAGCCATGTGCGGCAGGTATGCGGCGACCGCCCACCCGGACGAGCTCGTCGAGGCCTACGAGGTCGAGCTCGACGCCACCGACCAGCCGTCCCGCAGCCTGCTGCGCTCGCCGCAGCAGCCGCCCCCCGGACAGCCGGACCACAACGTGGCCCCCACCAAGCAGGCGCCCGTGATCCTCACCCGGGCCCCGCGCGACGGGGGTGACCCGGCCGCACCGGTCCGCCAGCTGCGCCTGCTGACCTGGGGCCTGGTGCCGTCCTGGGCCAAGGACCCCTCCGTCGGCGCCCGGATGACCAACGCCCGTGCCGAGACCGTCCTGGAGAAGTCCGCCTTCGCCGTCCCTGCCGCGCGCCGTCGGTGCCTGGTGCCCGTCTCCGGGTGGTACGAGTGGCAGTCGAGCCCGGTGGCCCGCGACGCCCGGGGTCGACCCCGCCGGCAGCCGTTCTTCATCAGCCGGGCCGACGAGGCCCCCCTGGCCCTGGCCGGCCTGTACGAGTTCTGGAAGATGCCCGGGGCCCCGTCGGAGGACCCGCTCTCGTGGGTCGTCTCCTACACGATCATCACCACGGCCGCCGAGCCCGGCCTGGACCGCATCCACGACCGTCAACCGGTGGCGCTGGACCCCGAGGCCTGGGACGGCTGGCTGGACCCTGCCATCACCGGTCCGGACGACGTCCGGGAGCTGCTCGCAGCCTCGCACGTCCCGGGCCGGTTCCGCGCCTGGCCGGTGAGCACGGCGGTCAACTCCTCGCGCAGCAACGGTGCCGGGCTCCTCCGACCGCTCGCCGCCGAGGAGCTGGACGGGGTCGTGGACCCGAGCACCGGCGAGGTGGTCGGACCATGACGGGTGCTGGTCCCGCAGTGCTGGTGCCGACCGAGCAGGGGCCCGGACGGGTCCGGGTGGCGGCGGCCGACGCACCCAGGGGCACGCTCCTGCTGGGGCACGGTGCGGGAGGACAGCGGGACTCCCGGGACCTGCTCGCCCTGACCTCGCTCGCCGACCACGGGTGGTCCGTCGTGCTCGTCGACCAGCCCTGGCGGGTCGCCGGCCGGCGGGTGGCGACGGCCCCGCCGCGCCTGGACGCGGCGTGGCGGCAGATCCTCGCCGCGCTGGCGGCGGAGCAGTCCGGGGCGCGCGGCGCACCGCTGCCCCGGCCGTGGGTGGTCGGTGGACGCAGCGCCGGGGCCAGGGTCGCCTGCCGCACGTCCGTGGGCACCGACGGGTCCGCCCCCGTCGTGGCAGGGGTCGTCTGCCTCGCCTTCCCGCTGCACCCGCCCGGCCGTCCCGAGCGGAGCCGCGCGGACGAGCTGGCGCTCCCGGTCCGGGCGGGCCTGCCGACCCTGGTGGTCCAGGGCCGCAACGATCCGTTCGGCGGACCGGACGAGCTGGGCGAGGCCGTCGGCGACCACCGCCTCACCGTCGTACCCGTGTCCGGCACCCACTCCCCCACCGCCGACCTGACTGCCCTGACCGGTGCGGTCCGTAGGCTGCTGGACGACCTTGCCACCGCCGATCCCGAGGACACGTCCCCATGACCGACCCCCTGACCTGGGCCGCCCCGGTTGCCGCCGGCCCCGTCGACGCGACCGTCCGGGTGCCCGGGAGCAAGTCGTTGACCAACAGGTGGCTGGTGGTGGCCGCCCTCGCCGAGGGGCCGTCGCTGCTGCACGGTCCGCTGCGGTCCCAGGACAGCCGGGCGATGGTCGAGGCGCTGCGGACCCTCGGCGTGACGGTGGACGACGCGCGCGAGGACCGGTGGCGGGTGGTCCCTCCCGAGCGGCTGCGGGGCTCCGTGGAGATCGACTGCCACCAGGCAGGCACCGTCATGCGCTTCCTGGCTCCCGTCGCGGCGCTCGCCGACGGACCGGTCCGCATCGACGGTCACCCCTCCGCCCGCTCGCGACCGGTGGGACCGATGCTGATGGCGCTGCGCGACCTCGGGGTCGACGTCGAGGACGACGGTCGGGGCACCCTGCCGTACACCGTCCTGGGAACAGGCGGCGTGCCGGGCGGGCGGGTGCGGATCGACGCCTCCGCGAGCTCGCAGTTCGTCTCGGCGCTCCTGCTGGCCGCACCCCGGTTCACGGCCGGGCTGGACCTGGAGCACACGGGGGACGCGCTGCCGAGCCTTCCGCACGTGGACATGACGGTGGCGGTGCTGCGTCAGGCGGGGGTGCACGTGGACCGGCCCGGAGCGACCTCCTGGACGGTCCGTCCCGGCCCCGTGCAGGGCGTCGACGTCCAGATCGAGCCGGACCTGTCCTCGGCCGCCCCCTTCCTGGCCCTGGCCGCGGTCTCCGGCGGCCGGGTGTCGGTCCCGGGATGGCCCGTCGGCACGACCCAGCCCGGTGACCGGCTGCCCGAGATCCTGGAGCTCATGGGGGCCCGGACGGTCCGGGACGGGGCGGGCCTGACCGTCCACGGGCCGCCGGACGGTCGGCTCCGGGGGGACCTGGACCTCGACCTGTCCGA
>DATISK010000020.1:0-12626 GCA_035581545.1 Ornithinimicrobium sp.
GGACGACCCGTCCGTGGCCACGGGGTGGGGCGGGCCGGGGCAGGAGGCCGGTGAGGTGGTCGTGGTCTGGGGGCCGGTCGGCAGCACCGGACGCTCGACCGTGGCGGCCAACCTGGCCGCCGAGCTGGCCGACCCCCTCTCTCCCGTCGTCCTGGTGGACGCCGACACCTACGGCGCCAGCCAGGCGCAGCTCCTGGCGGTGCTGGACGAGGTTCCGGGCGTGGCCGCCGCCGCCCGCGCCGCAGACCAGGGCGCCCTGGACCGGGACGTGCTGGCCCGCCTCGCCCCGGAGGTCCGCCCCGGCCTCAGGCTCCTCACCGGCCTGCCGCGGGCCGACCGGTGGCCCGAGCTGCGGGACGTGGCCCTCGCCGACGTCCTCGAGCAGTGCCGCGGGCTGGCGCGCTGGACCGTCGTCGACGTCGCCGCGCCGCTGGAGCAGGACGAGGAGCTCTCCTTCGACACCCTGGCGCCGCGCCGCAACGGTGCGGCGCTGACCGCCCTCGCCGCGGCCGACCGGGTGGTGGTCGTCGGCACGGGCGACCCGGTCGGCCTGCAGCGGCTGGTCCGCGCCCTGGACCAGCTGGGGACGCACAGCATGGCGCCACGCTCGGTGGTCGTCACCCGGGTCCGGCCCGGACCGGTGGGGCCCGACCCCGGGCGGCGCATCCAGGAGACCCTGGCGCGGTTCGCGGGCACCGGTCCGGTCCACCTGGTCCCCGAGGACCAGGACGGGCTGGACGCCGCGCTGCTCCACGGTCGCGTCCTCGCCGAGGTCCGCCCGCGCAGCGCGGCCCGGACCGCACTGGTCGAGCTGGCCGACACGGTGGCCGGCCGGGAGCCCACGAGCCGGCGGGAGCGCGCGGCCGGCCGCGCCCGGGGCAGGCTGCTGCGGCGACCGGCCCCCGTCTGACCGCGCTCGGCGGTCCCGCGTCCCGTCTGACACGATGGGAGGGCGCGCCCGGCTGGCCGCGCGGAAGGGAGACCCGATGACCACGGTGCGCTGCTACGTGCCGCTCGACCCCGACCAGCTCGCCCGGCTCCAGGCCGACCGGAGGCTGGCCGGCCCCCGACCGGCGTATGCCGTCACCGGCCCGGTCCGGGAGGCGCACACCTCCGGCGACCAGGAGGAGTGGGAGTACGCCGCTCTCCAGGAGGCCGCGCAGACCCTGCGCCTCGAGGGTGCTCCCGTCCTGCTCGCGGCCGTCGACCTGACCGCCGACCAGGTGGACGCCACCCACCCCGACGGCGCCCGCGTGCAGGTGGGTGACGTCGACCTGCCCCGGGTGGCCGCGCTGCACCTGGGCGACGACGTGGTCACCGGGGATCCGACCGCCGTCCAGGACCAGGACGAGGAGGTCGAGCTGTCCTGGTACGACACGACCGAGATCTCCCACGTCGTCGACCTGGCCCGCGCCTGCGTGCCCGGTCCGACCCCCGACCACCCCGACGCCGACTGACGCGGCGTCTGCCCCCATGGGCGAGCGTGGTGTCCGCAGACGCCGACGCGCCCGCCGACGAGAACGAGGAGAGAGTCATGGATGCCATCGTCAACGTGCCCACCCCGGTCAACGAGCCGGTCCTGAGCTACGCCCCGGGGAGCCCCGAGAGGGCCGAGCTGGAGATCGAGCTGACCAGGATGGCCAGCACCCCGGTCGACCTGCCCCACGTCATCGGCGGCCAGGAGGTCACCGGTGACGGCGAGGCGGTCGACGTGGTGCAGCCGCACGCCCACGCCGAGGTGCTCGGGACCCTGCACGACGGCACCGGGGCCGACGCCGCCGCCGCGGTCGACGCGGCGCTCGCCGCGTCCGTCCCGTGGCGCGACCTCAGCTTCGAGAACCGGGCCTCGGTCATGCTCAAGGCCGCCGACCTGCTCGCCGGGCCCTGGCGCGCCCGGGTCAACGCCGCCACCATGCTGGGCCAGAGCAAGACCGCCCACCAGGCCGAGATCGACTCCGCCTGCGAGCTGGCCGACTTCCTGCGGTTCAACGTGCACTTCGCCCGCCAGCTCCTCGCCGAGCAGCCGGTGACCAGCTCGCCGGGGACCTGGAACCGGATCGACCAGCGTCCGCTGGAGGGTTTCGTCTACGCGGTCACCCCGTTCAACTTCACCGCGATCGCGGGCAACCTGCCGACCGCACCCGCGCTCATGGGCAACACGGTGGTCTGGAAGCCGGCGACCACCCAGACCCGGGCGGCCCACGAGCTCATGGGCCTGTTCGCCGCCGCCGGGATGCCCGACGGGGTCATCCACATGGTGACCGGCCGGGGACCGGCGATCTCCGACGTCACGATGAACCACCGCGACCTCGCCGGGATCCACTTCACCGGGTCCACCGCGGTGTTCAACAGCCTCTGGAAGCAGATCGGCGACAACCTGTCCACCTACCGCTCCTACCCACGGATCGTCGGGGAGACCGGGGGCAAGGACTTCGTCGTGGCCCACCCCAGCGCCGACGTGGACGTGCTGCGGACCGCCCTGGTGCGTGGCGCGTTCGAGTACCAGGGGCAGAAGTGCTCGGCCGCCTCGCGCGCCTACGTCCCCGCCTCCGTCTGGGAACGGCTGCGGGACGACCTGGTCCAGACCACGGAGTCACTGCCGGTCGGGGACGTGCGCGACCTGTCCAACTTCATGGGCGCGGTCATCGACGACCGGGCCTTCGCCAAGCACAAGAAGGTGCTGGAGCGGGCGCACGCCGACGACCGGGTCGAGGTGATCGCCGGCGGGACCTGCGACGACGAGGTCGGCTACTTCGTGCGGCCCACGATCGCGGTCGTCAGCGACCCCGAGCACGAGATGCTCACCACGGAGTACTTCGGTCCCATCCTGGCGGTCCACGTCTACCAGGACGCGGACTGGGACGCGATGCTGACGCAGATGGAGTCGGTGGCCGAGTACGCCCTCACCGGCGGGGTGATCGCGCAGGACCGGGCCGCGGTCGCCGAGGTGGCCCACCGGCTGCGGTTCGCCGCCGGCAACTTCTACATCAACGACAAGCCCACCGGCGCCGTGGTCGGCCAGCAGCCCTTCGGCGGGGCGCGGGGGTCGGGGACCAACGACAAGGCCGGCTCCGCGGCCAACCTGCAGCGGTGGATCAGCACCCGCGTCATCAAGGAGACGTTCGCGCCGCCGTCCGACCACCGCTACCCGCACATGGGCTGAGGATCAGCCCGGGTGGGCGGTCAGCCACTCCCGGGCGATCTGCTCCTCGGCACGCACCACGTCGCTGATCTGGGGGGCCACGGCCGCCTCGATCTTCTTGCCGAGGAAGGGCACGTTGGCCTCCAGGTCGCCGTCCACGACGTGGTCGGTCGTCCCCGCGACGTCGCCGCGGCGCAGGTGGACGCCGCCGATGAAGTGCACGGGCAGTCCGGGCATCTCCAGGGACATCGCCCCCTCGCGCTCACCGTCCGCGTCGGCCGCGCCCCAGCGCACCGTCTCCACCACGAGCAGCTGGGGGCCCACGAACGGGCGGACCATGTCGGGCAGGTCGCCGGTGGGCAGGTGCCGGCGGGTGGTGACCACCGTGGCCTCCCCGTCCTGCTCCACCGTGACGGTCTGGTCGAGCGCCCCGGAACGTTCGGCCCGCAGGTCCTGGTAGCCCCGGTCGCAGAGCATCTCGAAGGTGCGGCGGGGGTCGGCGGGGTGCACGACGGTCTCGGTGATCCTCATACCGCTCAACCTAGTGCCTGCAGCCGACGCTGCAGCGCGTGCATCCGGCGCAGGACGACGCCCTTGTGGCTGAGGGTGAGCCGCCCGGAGCGCCCGAGGTCGGCCGCATGGTCCAGCAGGTCGGCCAGCTCGGTGCACACCCCGCCGGCGGCCGCGGCCCAGGAGGGCGGGGCGCCGGCGAAGGCGGGTGCGACCCGGCGGAGGGTCGCGGCCGCGGCCCGGCAGGAGGCGTGGTCGACCGGGCGGGGCGGGCCGCCGATCGCCCCGACCACGGTGGGTCGGGGCGAGGGCTGCTCCGCGCCGTCGGCCACGTCGACCAGAAGGTGGGCCAGGGCGTCCACCAGTCCGTCGGCCAGGCCGGTGGCCTCCGGCCAGCCGAGGTCCGCGGTGGCGGTCTGCAGGTCCTCCACGGCGAGCAGCACCGCGGTGCGGCCACCGTGCTCGCCCACGGAGGGCGCGTGCGGGTCGGCGGGCTGCGGCGACCGTCCGGGGGTCCGACGGGGCATGGCGCCACTCTAGGCCGCGGCGCTCCGGAGGCGGCCGCGCCGTCCCCAGATGCCGACCTCCGGCCCCGTCCGGGCCGCCTGCGCCGGTGGCCTCCCCAGGGGCCGCCGGTGGGGCCGGGGGTAGGGTGACCGTGGGCGCACACCGCCGTGCGCACAGGCAGAGCGACCAAGGAGTGCTTGCGCAGATGTCGTCCTCGGACACGCTGATCGACCGGTTCTACCACCACGCCCCCGACGCGACCGCGACCCGCCCACCCGAGCAGCTGGCCGCGGCGGCCCGCTCGGTCGCGGCGCTCAGCGCGGGACGCACCGCCGGCGAGGCCGCCGTGCGGGTGTTCAACCCCTCGCAGGAGGGCGACGGGTGGAGCAGCCGGCACACCTTCGTCGAGGTCGTCAACGACGACATGCCCTTCCTCGTCGACTCGGTGCTGGGCGAGATCAACCGGCACGGCCTCGCGGTCCACCAGCTCTTCCACCCGCAGATGGTCGTCGCGCAGGAGGACGGCTCGGTGCTGGACCTGGACCCCCGTCAGGCCGGGGACGGCCAGCGGGCCGAGTCGTGGATCCTCGTCGAGGTCGACCGGGTCCCCGAGGAGGACGAGCGGGCCTCCCTGCAGGACGACCTGCGTCAGGTCCTGCTGGACGTGCGCCGGGCCTACGAGGACTGGGGCCACATGCGCCAGCGTGCGCGGGCGATCATCGCCGAGCTGGAGATCTCCCCGCCCCGCACGGTCGACGAGACCACGGTGCGTCCGACCGTGGACTTCCTCAGCTGGATGGACGACCACCACTTCACCTACCTGGGCTACCGCGCCTACGACCTCGTGGAGGAGGAGGGGACGGCATACCTGCGGTCCGTGCCGGGCAGCGGGCTGGGCATCCTGCGCGACCAGCCGGGGGCCGAGGCGACCCTGAGCCAGCTGCGTCCCGAGGCCGCCGCGACGGCGCGCGAGCCCCGGCTGCTGACCATCACCAAGGCCAACACCCGGGCGACGGTGCACCGCTCGGTGCCGCTGGACTACATCGGCATCCGCCGGTTCGACGGGCAGGGCCGGGTCGTGGGCGAGCAGCGCTTCCTCGGGCTGTTCACGCAGAGCGCCTACGCCGAGTCCACCACCCGGCTGCCCATCGTCGCGCCCAAGGTCAAGCAGATCCTGGAGGCCAGCGGCTACGCCCCCGACAGCCACTCCGGCAAGGACCTGCTGGGTGTCCTGGAGGGCTATCCGCGCGACGAGCTCTTCCAGGCGAACGAGGACTACCTGCGGGAGACGTCCGAGGACGTGCTGCGTCTGCTCGAGCGGCCGGAGGCCAGGTCCTACGTCCGCCGGGACGAGTTCGGCCGGTTCGTCAGCGCCCTGGTGTTCCTGCCCCGCGACCGCTACAACACCGCCAACCGGCTGAAGGTCCAGCGTCTCCTGGAGGAGGTCTTCGGCGGGGAGATGTCCGACTACGCCACCCGCGTGGGGGACGGTCCGCTGGCCCAGCTGCACTTCATGATCCGCCTGCCCAAGGACCGTCCGGCCCCGGAGGTCGACCACGACGAGCTGCAGCGGCGGCTGGTCGCGGTGACCCGCACCTGGACCGAGAGCCTGACCGACGCGGTCACCGAGAACGTCGACGACGAGAACGTCGTCGGTGACCTCGTGGCCCACTACGCCGGGGCCTTCCCCGAGGCCTACAAGGAGGACTTCGACGGGCGGGCGGCCTACTTCGACATCGCCCGGCTGGCCGAGCTGGCCGACTCGCACGCCTCCGTGCGGCCGCACCTCTACCGCGAGGAGGAGGACGACCCGCAGGAGCGGCGGATGAAGGTCTACCGCACCGAGGAGATGTCGCTCACCGACGTGCTGCCGGTCTTCG
Source organism: Ornithinimicrobium sp. (assembly GCA_035581545.1). Lineage (GTDB taxonomy): Bacteria > Actinomycetota > Actinomycetes > Actinomycetales > Dermatophilaceae > Ornithinicoccus. The sequence goes on from DATISK010000020.1 coordinate 6,040, forward strand.
CCGACCTGGGGCTGGAGGTGACCGTCCAGCGGCCCTACGTGCTGGAGGGCCCCAAGATCACGACGAGCTACATCTACGACTTCGGTCTGCGCGCCACGTCCGAGGACGTGTGGACCGGGCAGGAGGAGCGCACCGAGGACGAGGTCGCGGCGGCCTTCGAGGACGCCTTCACGGCGGTATGGAGCGGCGCGGCCGAGTCCGACCAGCTCAACTCCCTCGTGCTGACCGCGGCCCTGGACTGGCGCCAGGTGGTCATCCTGCGCACCCTGGTCCGCTACCTGCGCCAGGTCGGCACCTTCAGCCTGGACTACATCGAGGAGGCCCTCGTGGCCAACCCGATGGTCGCGGGGCTGCTCATCGACCTCTTCGCCGCCCGCTTCGACCCGGACGCCGACCTCGACGAGGACGCGCGTGCGGGCCGGGTGGAGGAGCTGGGGGAGGAGATCGTCCGGCAGCTGGACGAGGTCTCCAGCCTGGACCAGGACCGCATCCTGCGGGCGCTGGTCTCGGTGGTGGGGGCCGCGGTGCGGACCAACTTCTACCAGCGCGACGCCGACGGGCAGCCCAAGGCGCGGGTCTCGGTCAAGCTGCTCCCGCGGGAGCTCCCGCTGCTGCCCGAGCCCCGCCCCGCGTTCGAGATCTGGGTCTACTCACCCCGCGTGGAGGGCTCGCACCTGCGCTTCGGCGCGGTCGCCCGCGGCGGGCTGCGGTGGTCGGACCGGCGGGAGGACTTCCGCACCGAGGTGCTCGGCCTGGTCAAGGCGCAGATGGTCAAGAACGCCGTCATCGTGCCGACCGGCTCCAAGGGAGCCTTCTTCGCCAAGCAGCTGCCCGACCCGTCGGCGGACCGGGAGGCCTGGCTCTCCGAGGGCAAGGCCGCCTACACCACCTTCATCTCCGGGCTGCTGGACATCACCGACGACCGGGACGGCGAGGAGGTCGTGGCCCCCGACCGGGTGCTGCGCTACGACCAGGACGACCCCTACCTCGTCGTGGCCGCCGACAAGGGCACCGCGACCTTCTCCGACCTGGCCAACTCGGTCGCCCGGGAGTACGGCTTCTGGCTGGACGACGCGTTCGCCTCCGGCGGGTCCGCGGGCTACGACCACAAGGAGATGGGGATCACCGCACGCGGTGCCTGGGAGTCGGTCGACCGGCACTTCCGCGAGCTGGGCCTGAACACCGCCACGGACGACTTCACGGTCGTCGGGATCGGCGACATGGGCGGCGACGTGTTCGGCAACGGCATGCTGCTGTCCGAGCACATCCGCCTGGTGGCCGCCTTCGACCACCGGCACATCTTCCTCGACCCCGAGCCCGACGCGGCCGCCTCGTTCGCCGAACGCCGTCGGCTCTTCGAGCTGCCCCGGTCCACCTGGGAGGACTACGACACCGACCTGATCAGCGAGGGCGGCGGCGTCTACCCCCGGACCGCCAAGTCCGTCCCGGTCAGCGACCAGGTGCGTGCGCGGCTCGGACTGCCGGAGGGGACCTCGAGCCTGACCCCGCACGAGCTGCTCCGGGCCATCCTGACCGCCCCGGCCGACCTGCTGTGGAACGGCGGCATCGGGACCTACGTCAAGGCCTCCACCGAGAGCCACGCCGAGATCGGTGACCGCTCCAACGACGCCATCCGGGTCGACGGGCAGGACCTGCGGGTGCGGGTCGTCGGCGAGGGCGGCAACCTGGGCATGAGCCAGCTCGGCCGGATCGAGGCCGCGCTGCACGGGGTGCACGTCAACACCGACGCCATCGACAACTCCGCCGGCGTGGACAGCTCGGACCACGAGGTCAACATCAAGATCGCGCTCACCCCGATGGTGGCGGACGGGTCGATGACGATGGAGGAGCGCAACACGCTCCTGGAGTCGATGACCGAGGAGGTGGCCGCCAAGGTGCTGCGGCACAACTACGAGCAGAACGTGCTCATCGGCAACGGCCGCAGCCAGCGCGAGGTGATGGCCCCCGTGCACCAGCGGCTCATCGGCTACCTGCGCGAGACGGCCGGGCTGGACCCGGCCCTGGAGTTCCTGCCGGACCGCAAGGAGTGGGCGCGTCGTGAGAAGGAGGGCGTGGGGCTGACCAGCCCCGAGTTCTCCGTCCTGGTGGCCTACGCCAAGCTGGGCCTGAAGGACGCGCTCAACGACAGCGAGCTGCCCGACGACCCGGCGATGACCGCGACCCTGCTGGGCTACTTCCCCGGGCCGCTGCAGGAGGTGGCCGGTGAGCGGCTGCAGGCGCACCCGCTGCGTCGCCAGATCGTGGTCAACGAGATCGCCAACGCGATGGTCAACCGCGGCGGCGTCAGCTTCGCCTACCGGGCCGTCGACGAGACGGGGGCCACCCTGACCCAGATCGCCCGCGCCTTCCACGTCGTGCGCGCCGTCTTCGACATGAACACCTTCATGGCCCAGGTCGAGGAGCTGGACAACCGGGTGGACACCGACACCCAGACCGAGCTCTACCTGGAGTTCCGGCGGCTCATCGACCGCGGCGTGCGCTGGTTCCTCAACAACCGGTCGCTGAGCAGCCGGATGGAGCACGAGATCGAGCACTTCGCCGGCCCGGTGCAGTCGCTCGTGCCGGTCATGGACGAGCTGCTGCAGGGCTCGGAGGCGGACAGCTGGCAGGACCGGGTCGACTGGGCGACCGGCCGGGGCGTGCCGCAGGAGCTGGCGCAGGCCTACGCCTCGCTGCTGGACAGCTACTCCCTGCTCGACGTCACCGAGCTGGCGATGGACATGGACCGCGACGTGCGGGAGATCGCCGAGATCTACTTCGGGGTCTCGGAGGCCTTCCGCCTGGACGACCTGCTCACCCACGTGTCCAACCTGCCCCGCCAGGACCGGTGGTCCTCCCTGGCCCGCGGCGCGATGCGCGACGACATCTACGGCGTCATGCGCGGGCTGTCCCGCACGGTCGCCGAGCGGACGACCCCCGGGTCGGACTCGGTGGAGCGGGTGGAGGAGTGGATGGTCGAGCACCGCGACGCCCTCGTGCGCACCAGCCAGGTGCTGCGGACGGTCGGGGAGATGGACGTGCCCGACCTGGCTCCCCTGTCCGTGGCGCTGCGCACGTTGCGCGGCCTCGTCCGGCAGGGGTCGGCCACCGACTGAGCGGACGTTAGAGTGCGCAGGTGCCCACCCTGCGCGACACGCTCTCCCGGGCCTCGATGTCGGAGGCGGACGTCGACTGGCTGCACCGGCTGGTCGGCGACTGGCAGATGGTGGCGGACCTCTCGTTCGCCGACCTGACCCTGTGGATCCCGGTGGAGCTCGACGACCACGACGACCCCTACCTGTCCCCCTGGTTCCTGGCCGCCCACGCCCGCCCCACGACGGGTCCGAACTTCTACCACGACGACGTCATCGGCCAGCCGCCGACGGCCGAGCGGCAGCGCTGGCTGGGCCAGGTGCTCACCTCCGGGCGCGCGGTGACGCCGGACGAGATGGGCTACGTGCGGGAGCAGTACGTCCCCGTCGTGCGCCGGGGCCGCACCATCGCCGTGCTCGTGCGCCACACCGACCTGCAGAACATGCGCCAGCAGGGGGGGCTGGAGGTCAACTACCTGCAGATCAGCCAGCAGCTGTTCAGCATGATCGCCGAGGGCGCCTTCCCCGTGGAGGGCGGTGCGACGGGGGTGGGCCGCGGCACCCCGCGGGTGGGGGACGGGGTGGTGCGGCTGACCGCCGACGGCCTCATCGACTACGCCAGCCCCAACGCGGTCTCCGCGCTGCGCCGGCTGGGCCATACCGACCAGGTCAACGGGGCGGACCTGTCCCGGATCGTCACCGACCGGCTCGTCGAGGGCACGCACGTCGACGAGACCGTCCCGCTGGTCCTCACCGGCCGGGCGCCGTGGGGGACCGAGATCGAGACGTCGGGGATCAACCTGACCCTGCGGGCGGTGCCGCTGACCCGGGACGGGCGCCGGCTGGGGGCCCTGCTGCTGCTCCGCGACGTCTCCGAGCTGCGCCGCCGGGAGCGGGAGCTGATCAGCAAGGACGCCACGATCCGGGAGATCCACCACCGGGTGAAGAACAACCTGCAGACGGTGGCGGCGCTCCTGCGGCTGCAGTCCCGCCGCCTGGACGACCCGGCGGCCAAGGAGGCCCTCGCCGAGGCCGGCCGGCGGCTCTCGACCGTGGCGCTGGTGCACGACACGCTCAGCCAGGGCTTCTCCGAGCAGGTGGACTTCGACGAGGTCGCCACCCGCATCCTGCGGGCGACGGTCGAGGTCGCCTCCACCCGCACGGTCGTCTCCACCGAGCTGCGGGGCACCTTCGGGTCGCTGCTCGCCGAGGACGCGACGCACCTGGCGATGGTGCTGGCCGAGCTGGTGCACAACGCGGTCGAGCACGGTTTCGAGGAGCACCGGGACGCCCCCCGCGAGGCGGGCCCGGCGAGCGTCGCCCGGCCGCGGGTCGTGGTCGAGGCCAGGCGGCGGGCGCAGACGACCGCCGCGGGCGAGGTGGTGGAGGTCACCGTCGCGGACAACGGTGCCGGCCTGCCGCCGGGGGACCGGGGGCCGGGGGGCGAGGGGCTCGGGATGCAGATCGTCCAGGCCCTGATCACCGACCTGCGCGGCACCATCGCCTGGGAGACGGCAGAGCCGCACGGGACCGTCGTCCGGTTCACCGTGCGGCTGCGAGGGGCCACCGCCGCCTGAGCGGCGGACCCGGTCGGGAGATCAGGGACCCGGTCCCGCCGGGAGGTATGGGGCGGGGCGGGCCCCGGGGCGGGGAGTGCGAGCGGGGTGGGTACGTCCGTGGTCAGCCGGCGCGACGGGCGCGGGCCTTGCGGCGCTTGAGGGCGCGGCGCTCGTCCTCGGACAGGCCGCCCCAGACCCCGGCGTCCTGTCCGGTCTCCAGCGCCCACTTCAGGCAGGTGTCGATGACGGGACAGGTCCGGCAGACGGCCTTGGCCTCCTCGATCTGCTGCAGGGCAGGACCGGTGTTGCCGATCGGGAAGAACAGCTCCGGGTCCTCGTCCAGGCATGCTGCGCGATCGCGCCAGTCCATCAGTCGTGCTCCTTGTGTTGCCGTCGGTGAGAAGGTCTGGTCGCGCCCCGGGCCGGCTCTGGGCCTCGCCGGTCAAGGGACGACACTGCTACGTATCTCTTGCCTGCGAGCGCGCCCGAGCGGGCCCACGTCGCGTCTGACCGTGCCAACGCCGTGGTCGAGCACAGTGTTCCCCATACTCCCAGAGGTATCAGCGCCCGCACAAGGGTCTCGCCGAGGTTCGTCCCCGGCACGGGTGAGGCGTCGCTCACACCGTCGGACCGTGCTGCGTAGGCTGTCCTCGCCCCGTCCCCACCCCGCCAGGAGTCGTGCTCATGCCCCAGGACCACCCGCTCGCCATCGTCGGCGCCCATGTCGTGCCCGTCGCCGCCGACCCCGTGGAGGACGGTGTCGTGCTCCTGCGCGACGGTCGGATCGAGGCCGTCGGCACCCGTGCGCAGGTGCCCGTCCCCGGCGACGCCGAGGTCGTGGACGGCGCCGGGGGCTGGCTCCTGCCGGGACTGGTCGACGCGCACGTCCACCTCGGCGTGTGGGAGGAGGGCGAGGGCTGGGCCGGCCAGGACACCAACGAGATGACCGACCCGGTGATGGCCGCCGCCCGGGCGATCGACGCCATCAACCCGCGCGAGCAGGGCTTCGACGACGCGCTCATGGGTGGGGTGACGACCGTCAACGTCAACCCCGGCTCGGGCAACCCGATCGGGGGGCAGGCCGTGGCCCTGAAGACGTACGGGCGCTACGTCGACGAGATGGTGCTGCGCAACCCGGCCGGGGTGAAGTCCGCACTGGGCGAGAACCCCAAGCGGGTCTACGGCGAGCAGAAGAAGACCCCGTCGACCCGGCTGGGTGTGGCCCTGGTGCTGCGGACCGCCTTCGAGGCGGCCCGCTCCTTCCAGGCCCGGCGGGACGCCGCCGACGGCAAGCCGGTCGACACCGACCTGGTGAGCCAGATCCTCGTCCGGGTGCTGGACCGGGAGATCCCCTGGCGTCAGCACTGCCACCGGGCCGACGACATCGCCACCGCGCTGCGGCTGGCGGACGAGTTCGGCTACGAGCTGGTGCTGGACCACGGCACGGAGTCCTACCTGCTCGCGGACCTGCTGGCCGAGCGGCAGGTGCCGGTGCTCTACGGGCCGCTCATCGTGAGCCGGTCCAAGGTCGAGGTGCGCGACCGGTCGCTGGCCGCCCCGGGCATCCTCGACCGCGCGGGGGTGCCGGTGTCGATCATCACCGACCACCCCGTGGTGCCGATCGAGTACCTCATCACCCAGGTGGCCCTGGCGGTGCGCGAGGGGATGGACCGGGACGCCGCCCTGCGCGCGGTGACCCTCAACCCGGCGAAGGTCCTGGGCGTGGACGAGCGGGTCGGCTCCCTCGAGGCGGGCAAGGACGCCGACGTCGTGCTGTGGTCCGGCGACCCGCTGGACCTGCAGTCGCGCGTGCTGCGCACCTGGGTGGACGGCACGGAGGTCTACTCCTGGGACGCCGGGGCGGCGACGGGACGGGTGCGCCCGCGCGGCTGACCCGCTGCGCCTGCGCGCTGCCCCTGCGCCGGCGCCGGCGCGC
>DATISK010000021.1:0-1538 GCA_035581545.1 Ornithinimicrobium sp.
TGCACGGCCAGGAGGTGACGGTGCCCGACATCTCCGACGGGCCGTCCGGCCCGGTCGTGATCAGCCTGCCGTCCACCCGCTGCACGGCGCCCGTGGTCGAGCAGCTCCAGGACGTCCTCGCGACCCACCCGGGGATGACCCAGGTCCGGCTCCGGCTGCTCACCCGCGACGCGACCCGGGTGATGCGGCTCGACGACCGGCTGCGGGTGACGCCCACGCCGGCGCTCTTCGCCGACCTCAAGCAGCTCCTCGGTCCCGGATGCCTGACCGGGTGAGCGCGCTCCGTCAGGTGCTGCTCGTCCTCGCCGCCTTCGTCGTGACGGGCGCTCTCGCCGGGATCGTCTGGGAGTGGGTGTGGACGCCGCCCACCGGTGTCGCGCTCGGCCGGGAGTTCCTCCTCGACGGTGGGGGTCTCCGCGGAGAGTTCTCCGGCACCGCGTTGTACGTCGTGGTCGGGACCCTCGCCGGCCTCCTGCTGGGTGTCCTCGTGGCGCTGCTCGCGGAGCGTCACGAGCTGCTCACCCTCGTCGCGGTGCTGGTGGGCGCGATGCTGGCCGGCTGGCTGATGCTCCGGGTCGGCACCGCGCTCGGACCCCCCGATCCCGACCAGCTTGCCCGGGCCGCCGAGGACTACACGCCGATCCAGGACGAGCTCCGGGTGTCCGGGCGCAGCCCGTTCGTGGCGTTCCCCGGCGGAGCGCTGGTGGGCCTCATCGTCATCTTCGTCGGTCTCAACCGGCGCGGCCCGGCCCGGGACTGACCGGGCGGCCCACCGGTGCCACGACGGCACGGGTGACCGCGACCAGGTCGGCCGGCGCGATCTCCAGGTCCAGGCCGCGGCGCCCGGCCGACACGAACACGGTCGGGTGGTCGAGGGCCGCGCGGTCGACCACCGTCGGGTGCGCCCGCTTCTGGCCCACCGGCGAGATGCCGCCCGCGACGTACCCCGTCGCCCGCTCCGCGACCACCTGCTCCGCCATCGCCGCCCGGCTGCCGCCGAGCGCCCGGGCGAGTGCCTTGAGGTCGAGCTGCCCCGAGACCGGCACGACCGCGACCGAGAGCCGCCCGTCGACGCTCGCCATCAGCGTCTTGAGCACCCGTGCGGGGTCGAGGCCGAGCGCCTCGGCCGCCTCCAGCCCGTAGGACGTCGCCCGCGGGTCGTGGTCGTACTCGTGGAGCGTGAACCCGATCCCTGCCCGGCTCAGCGCGACCGTGGCCGGCGTACCACCGGAGGACTTCCTCGCCATCGCGTCAGTTGGGAGACCAGCGGGTCCGCGCCACCTCGGTGGCCGGCAGGGACGGGATGACGTTCATCGCACGCAGCTCGAGGCGCAGCAGGTCGGTCACCATGGTCAGCCGGGTGGTGGTGTCCGGGGCCTCCAGCAGGGCCTGGCGCTCGTTGAGGGGGAGCGGAGCGACGGCGGCCAGCGTCCAGGACAGGTACGCCGGGTCGCGCGGCAGCTCGCCGGGGTAGGGGTCCTCGCGGATCGTGCCCAGGGCCACCCGGTAGGCGGCGAACGTGGCGCGCGCCCGCTCCT